>JANQHN010000004.1 GCA_028282665.1 Phycisphaerae bacterium
ACGCCGGCCGTTGACAAAGACGGCAGGTACCCGATCCACTCCCGCGTTCATTGCCATCCGGGTATCACGTCGAACGGTTTCCACAACGCGATCGTCACTCATCAGGCTCAACAGAATTTCGACGTCGAGATTGGTCGTACGAGCTAACTTTTTTACGTCCAAAGTAGCGGCCACACCCATGCCCGCTTTGAAGAGTTCCAAACTCACCGCTCGAAAAGTGGATTCACCAGCATTCAACCGTGACGCTTCAGCGAGCAATCCGCCGTAGAAGGCAATGTTGTCGTAGATTCTCAAACTGTCGCTTTGTAAAGCGGCGGCGCGAGCTACATCATCAAGCGACTCCGGTACGAAGTGTCGAATGGTGACACTCGCTTTCGTCTCCGGCATCCGTTCAATGAGTTTGGTCAATCGCCAAACGGTACACCGACACGGGCCACTATCAAATCGACTGAAAATCGTGATCTCAAGTAGCGGTAAGTCTTCAACAGTTTCCAGATCGCTCGCTTTAAAGGCCGTATCTTGCCGAGGAGAGGCGCAGTACGCAGCGCGCATGATGCCGAGGTCAGATTGCACGCCCCGAAGCAAACGCTTTGCGGTCTCGTGCCTGCGGTAAATCTGTTGCGCCGTGCTCACGGCTTGGTGATAAAACCAAATTCCGGCGCTAAACGAAATCACGAGCACGCATGACGAAGCAAGGGCGGGCCAAGGTGTCTTTCGGGCGGGCTCTCTTATCGCGTCTGGTTCTTCGACGCCATTAGATATTACGCGGCTGCGTCCGCCTATTGCCCACCAGATCGAAATGATGAACAGGGCAAATGCAATCAGTTGCACCATTAAGCATCGATCGCACCATCCTCCCGCCCACCCGCTACGCATCAACGTATAAAGCAAGATCGCAACGAGCATCCCCCCGCTTGCGAATGCCTGCACGATCACCCTGCCGATTCGTGTTCGGATCAGATCGCTGCCCGAAGTAAACAACAGACACAGCCACGCCCCGAAGTACGTCACGCCGAAGTAGGCAACCGGCACCACAATGCGCCGCCCCAATAAAGTGACATCGAACCCACCGAACCTGCCTCGCAAAACACTGCCACAAACACCGTTCGTTGGCGTATCGACATCACAGGAACCAGTTGCAACCGTATAGGGTTTATCACCAAGAGACCAACCGCCGTTGTGATCGGCGAGCAGCCCGCCCGATAAATACAGCCCGAGCCCGGCCAGGAGCGCGATAAGAGAAATGAGAATTCGTTGCCTCAAAGGATACTATCCGTGGTTTTCGAACAGAAGCGTCTATGTCGCGCATTCAGCTACTATGGTATGCATTGATCCGTGACGCCGATATCGCAGTTACCCGAACAACAGGCAGCATTCGAACCGCACGCCTGCCCGTCAGGGTAGCAGCTTGTCACGCTGCCCGCGGCCAATGCGTCGCGTGCAAAGAACGTGGAGAGCAACGGTGCGGTGAATGCAAGCTTCACTCCCGCTTTGATGACTGCACGACGACTGCAAGGCTGATTCATGCCCGCACTGCCCGTCTGCCTATTGGCCTGCACCTCATCCCGCTGGTGTTTCGTCATCGCAGAATCACCCTTCCCGCCATCTGCACCTGGACCTCATGCTTGTGTATCGGTCCAAATGGCCTGCGATTTGACTCTAAGATCCGATAATCGTGAAGCGATCTTAGCTCGGCAACCTACCGCAATCTTTTTATAGGACCTTAAAGAGAATCGCGATCCGCTACGAGGCGGATTTGTTCTTAAGTGTCTTGAGATGAAACCTCGCACAGCAAAAACGAATTGGATCACAAAAAGGCTATAAGGAAGGACAACCGAGTTAAATAACGGTTGCAATAGCCTCATCGAACAATTGCATGGCCACTTCGATCTGTGTCTCGTTGATACAAAGCGCAGGACTAAAGCGAATGGTCGAGGAATTCGCTCCCATCAAAATCAACCCGCGGCGAAACGATTCCTCCACGATTCGGTCGCGCTTGCGCGGATCTCGTTTGAAGCTCTTTTTGCTAACGACGTCGACGGCAGATAAAATGCCCGCGCCTCGCACGTCAGCCAGGCAACTTCGCTTCGCCCTGACCTCTTCCAATTTCTCTCGCAAAAGCGCACCGCGCGGAACCGCGTGTTCCATCATGTTGGATTCAACGACATCGATGGAAGCCAGTGCTGCCGCACAGGCGATTGGGCTACCGAGGAAACCGTGATCGTCACTGGCTGCAACGCGATCGGCGATGGGGCTGCGCACGAGAACAGCACCGATAGGCATACCACCGGCCAGACCACGACCCATCACAATCAAATCAGGCGTAACGTCAAAATGATCCAACGCAAAAAATCGCCCCGTCTTTCCCATGCATGTCTCGATCTCGTCAACGACCATCAAAATGCTGTGCTCATCGCAAAATGATCGTACGTTCGCCAAATAGCGACCATACTCAGTGGGCAAACCGGAGTCCGCAGGCAATGCTTCGACAATAATGCAGGCAAGGTCACCGGGGTTCATGCGGATGGAGTCAAAGCGCATCTTCAGTGCGTCGAAATCGCCCGTCGATCCAAATGCGACACGCGAACCGAGTTTGTCCAGTCCTCGCATGTGCGCGTTGGAACAAACACGACGCCCACTTGCCTGTCCACTTGCTGATCGACCGTAAAGAGCGAGGCCACGCCTGCGCCCGGTCGCGTTCATCGCAATCTGAGCAGCCTCTCCCAATGCATCGCTCGCATTGAGCTTAAGATACACACGCCAAGAGGCGGTTTGCGGCGCACGTTGTTGTAAACAGTGCATTAACTCCAACACGTTCGGATGGTAACAGCTATACGGACAAAGGAAGATAAGGTTTTGCGCTTGACTGGCGATGGCCTCCACGACGCGGGGATGCGAATGACCGGATGCACAAGCCATCGCACCCGCGGAAAAATCCAGAAACCGATTGCCGTCAACATCTTCGAGAATGCTTCCACGGGCACGTCGAACGACCAATGGCAAGACGGGTTGATAACTTGGGAGCGACGCGTCTCGCGTTCGAGCGATAACTCCTCTCGCCAGCGGCCCGGGCGGACTCGCTTCGATCCACGGCGCCGGACCGATGGGCTCACCGGTGCCTTTGCTTACCTGACTATGTCTAATAGATAACAAGTTTCTAATGCCTCTATTGGCTCATCGCAATGGCGCATCTTGGGCACACATGCATTTATGATCGGTCGAACGAGTCCGTACGGTCCACCGAATTCGGCTTCACTGTATATGTCGGGAATGTGGCGCGACGCTTTCTTCCCTTTCGTCACGAAAGCGACGGGTAGCTAGGTCGAGCCGAATTCAGCGTTTGGCCGCCCTTTCTTCACCGCCCACCACCTCGCCGCAACCGTCCCTCCTAACGGATTATATCCCCGCTTTCGGAACAAAGCGACAGCTGACGGACCTGAAGAGGGTTGGCATCACACTTTTTTAAAGCGGGTCTGGGCTGCTCGAGTGCCATCTGGGAGCACGACAAATTCGTAATCCCCGAACATGGCCGGCGAATTCTCCTGCAAGACTTCAAGCATCAACGCCGCCACAGTCCGAATTTCTGTTTCTGCGTGTTCGTTGCAACGCAATTCGATGAAGTGGCGTAGCGCCCGTCCGTTGGCAGTCACAAAAATCTTGGTCTCCGTGGCATTCGGTAAAACCGAACGGGCCGCCTGCCTAGCCATCTTGCGCCGGAGCGTTTTGTCTTCAACCGATTGGAACTTCGCGGAGAGTCCTTCGACCAGTTTAATATAAGCAGCCTGGGCTTCGTTCACGCAGGCCTCCCACACTGCTCGGAGTTCGTCATCCTCCGCGATGCACTCCGGAATAACGAAATCCGCAACGGATTCATCCACATATCGCTGGGAAAGCTGCGAATAGCCGAACCCCGCCCGGTGACGTACGAGTTCATGAGTGAATGAACGCGATACGCCGGTGATGATGAAATTCCAAACCGCGTGCTCCAGCACGCTACCATGCCCGGAAGATTTGATGTTCTGCGCGTAAGCGGGGTGCCCCCCCGGGCGCGGTTTGGCAAAACTCATGTAACATAGCCTGCCAGCAATCTCACTGAGTTTCTCACCGGCTATGGCGGTATCAGTGCTCCAGTTCAAAGCGTCGTGATCCGCAAGGAAACGATCGATTTCGGCGTCATTAGTAACTTGGCGACCGACGAGATAAACGTTTGGGCGCGTGATGATGCGCATAACAGCCCTCCAGCGTGCGAAAGCCTTGCGATCCGTGTGTGGCGATTTCGATTGCTCGCACAACCAAGCGGATCGACTGATTCCCAAAAGGTTGTACTCGCGACGGAGCCTCGTTGCAAAGGTACAGTCGGCGCGCTAGACTCCGCTCGCGATATAAATGAGAAACGGCAGAGAGAAATCACATGGGTAAGCGCGTGCTGATCGTTGGCTTGGACGGGGCGACCTGGGATGTGTTAAATCCGCTCATGGAGCAGCAACGACTCCCCAGATTACGTGAAGTCGTCGAGGGAGGAGCTTCCGGTATCCTGCATTCGACAGTTCCCCCGATCACGCCTGCTGCGTGGACCACTTTTCTGACGGGCAAACAGCCAGGCACGCACGGCATTATCGACTTCGAGCGTTACGAGCCCAAAGACCACAAACTTACCCTCAACAGCACGATCGGCCTGAAACACGTTAAAAATATTTGGCAGATTCTCAGCGCAAAAGACTACAAGGTCGGCAGCCTCAACGTCCCCATGACTTATCCGCCGGTCAAGGTAAACGGCTTTGCCATCAGTGGTTTTGAAACACCCGGACCTCAGGCCGATTTCGCTTATCCGCCCGCACTCAAGCAGGAAGTTCTCGCCCAATGGGCAGACCCAACGCTGCAAGCCCGGTGGCACCGCCGATGGTACGGTGGAATGGACGTTTACCGCGAAAATATCGCCTACTTCTCCAACAGCTTTCATCAAGGCGCAGCGATGACGAAATTCTGCGCAGAGAAGTACGGCTGGGACGTGATGATGGTCGTCTTCAAGATGGTGGACAACCTGCAACACAAGGCTTGGCGGTACATTGATTCTCGCTGGTCGGATCGTAACCCAGCCAAACGCGACGAAGCGTTTCGATGTTTCGACGAGATGGACAAGGCGCTGGGCAATCTACTGGACTA
Source organism: Phycisphaerae bacterium (assembly GCA_028282665.1). Taxonomy (GTDB): domain Bacteria; phylum Planctomycetota; class Phycisphaerae; order UBA1845; family UBA1845; genus JANQHN01. Next base: position 5,164 of record JANQHN010000004.1, read on the forward strand.
CGCAGCGAACAACGATGCTTCCGTCATGATTGTCTCCGATCACGGTCACGGCTCACTGGAAGGGCAGATCCAACCGAACCGCCTGCTCATCGACTGGGGCTATCTTAAGCTACGTCCAAGAGCGCAAGGAGCTGCGCGGGCAAAGAAAATCATCTCGCGCGCGTTAGGCAGCAAAGCTTACAAGGTGGGCAAAGGCGATATTTTCAATGACCTTGCGGTAGATTTCACGAAAACGACAGCCTGTGTCATGCATGCGGGGATGGCGGGTTTCGTGTACCTCAATCTGAAAGGACGCCAACCGACCGGCATCGTCGAGCCTGAGCACTACGAACGAATGCGTGACGAATTGCGTGAGCGATTCCTCGGAGATGAATGCAAAATGCGCGATCCACAGGGCAACGAAGTGCAGCTATTCACCGACGCGCACAAACCGGAAAAACTTTACGAGTGCGACCGGAAGAATCGCGAGTGGCTTCCGGACCTGATGCTGATCCCGCACAGACCTTTGTCGGTGGTGCGCAAGGTTCGTGGCTCATCGCCGATCCGCTGGCTCCCCTACCGCCGCATCGAAGGAACACACCGCCCGGAAGGCGTGGTTGCGCTGCTCGGAAACAGCATAAAGAAAGGTGCGAAAATCGAGATGAACATGGCGGATTGCGCACCGACTGTCCTGGCGATGGCCGGCTGCCCCGTCCCCAGCGACATGGAAGGCCAAGTTTACGAAGACGCGTTCGAAAACGGACTGCCCTTCACGGTCGAACAGGTCGAGTCCTCATCAAAACAGGACCAAAGCGAGAACGCCTACAGCGACGACGACCTCGCGAAGGTAACGGCAAGGCTTACGGATTTAGGTTACCTTCAGTAGTCTCATCATCTTCCGTGTTAAGTGATGCCGCATCGCGCAGGTAGGAGAGTTTCGTGTGTTCGGGTCTCTTCTCTTTTCGAGCCCGCCAGTAGATCTTCGCGATCTGATCCCAGAATTCGATCGAACCTCGCGCAAGGCCGTCCACCTTGCGGCTCTGTAGGAAAACAGTCGGGGTGGCTCGTAACTTGAGCTCTTTACCCTGTTGAATATCGTCGTAAATCGCGCGGGCGTAATCTTCTTTGCGCTCGTCCCAATCCTTGCGAAATTGATCGATGTCCAGTCCCTGCGTCGAGCAGAATTCTTCAAGTAAGCCATCGGAACCGATGCGCTTAATCCGGGATCGATGCTCGTAGAAAAAGTCGTGCGTTCCCCAAAAACCGTCGTTGCCTTGCTGGAATCGCGCTACTTCCGCGAACGCCGCCGCCTTGCATGCGTAGGGATGCATTGATTTCTTGACGTACTGGTTACAACTGTCATCGAGTGGATAATGCTTAAAAACAACCTTAAGATTGCCATCAAACATCGGCTGTACGCGGTTATCGATGAAATGGGCGAAACGAGCACAATGCGGGCACTCCAAATCACTGAAAACCACAATGGTGACGCTCTTCACACCGGGATTACCGCCACGAATTCGCGGATTTTCCCCGATCTCCACTTCTTTCTTTTCATTCAAAAGCCAGTTTTTATACATCCGCACGCCGTCTTGAGCGAGCTTCCTCAAACTGGTTGAACATCGCTCGTAGCGGTCGGAGTTTTGCGCGCTTTGCGAACGGTACTTTAGTTGCAAAAAAACGGAGTTGATTACGCCATTCGCAAGCAGCATGGCCAAAATCGTAACACCCAAGAGTCGCAAACTGGGATGCGAAATACGATGGGCGACCGATGGCTCAGAACTTCGCCCAGGGTTGTCGGATACGCTCCGGCTTTTAGCCTGAGATTGTTTGATGCCCTTATCTTCTCTGTTCGCTTCAACATCAGCCTGCCCCGCCGGCGATGGCACTGATCCGGGATTGACCGGCCGCAACATGAACAAGCAGATAAGAAGGCACAAGTTCAACAAGTGCGACACCACACACCACGGGCACCACGCATCCGTCTTGACGATCATGACATAGATGAAAAACAAACAGCCTGCAAAAGCTAGTGACGCGATGACCAATAACAACTGGTAAAGCCACCGCATGTCATGTGATGGCGTTCCGACACCGACAAGCCAGATCAAAATCAAACAGTAATAAGACATGCCGATCAGCGAGACCGGCGTTCGCGTCTTAATTTCCTTGCCATACAATTGGGATTGCGCCCAAAGTGCAAAGCGTATCAACACGGGAAGTTTGTCGTCGCTCTCCGTTTCAACGTCACCTTCGGCATCGGACTTCGCTTCCGCAGCAGCGCCGTCTTTTTCGTTTGCATCTCGCGGATCTTCAAACGGAAAAACGCCAAACGGACTATTGAGCACCTGCTCGCAATCCGCGCCGCTAAATCCGCCCTCTTCCGCCGAACAGGCGCTGTCGAACCACGAAAAACTCCCTTTGCCCGAAAGGTGTTTTTTCGTGAGGTCCGCGCAGACATAGATAGCAAGGAAACTGACCAAAATCGCTGTGAAATAGATGATGCGTCGTTGCATTTATTAACGTCCGAAACGGTAAATCTATCCAAACACTAATACAAATGGACCGTTTTACCCGAGAAAACCGAATTAGGCTTGTTTCAATTGCGCAAAAACCTCGCGAGCGGCGTTTACCGTCTCTTCGATGATGGTCTCGTCGTGAGCGGCCGACACAAAAAGACAATCAAGCGGGCAAGCGGGCCACAATACGCCTTCATTCAGCAAGCCCTGCCTTAATCTTCGGTAAGCGAGGTGATCGACTCGTTGTGCTTCCGCCCAGCTAGTGACCGATTCGTCTTGCGGTAGTACGCTCAGCATGCTTCCCACACGGGTAATGCTCAGCGGAACATCCGTTTCATTAGCCGCTTCGGTCAGTCCGGCCTCCAACGCCTCGCCCATTTCATCGAGTGATGCATAGAAACCCTCTTCGCCCAATGCCTGCAGGCTTGCAAGGCTCGCGACGACAGCCAGTGGGTTTCCGGTAAGCGTAGCGGCATCGCAAAACCGTGCATTGGCGTACTGCTCCATGACTTCCTTTTTGCCGCCCATAGCCGCAAGCGGCAAACCACCTCCGACGGAAGGTCCAAACAACAACAAGTCCGGACATATATTGTACAAACCCGCCGCCCCGGCAGGTCCAACACGAAAACTTGTGGTTGTTTCATCGAAGACGAGCAGGCATTTATGCGCGTCGCAGATTTGACGAAGGCCTGCCAGAAAACCCTCACCGGGAGGTATCAACCCCATGCGAGTGGCAATGGGCTCGACAACGACGGCGGCGATGGATTCGCCGTGTGTTTCGAATATTTCCCATGCGGCGGATAAATCATCGTAGGGCAAAATCAAGCTCGCCAGCCCATTGTTCAAAAGCGCTCCGGATTCATCATCCATGCGTTCATTGAGGCAGGGCACAAGCGAATCGATGGGGCCCGGGCAACCCCGGAAGCGAACGAACATTGAACGTCCAGTGACCACCCTTGCGAGTTCAAAAACAGCGAGGGCTGCATCTGTAACGGAATTTACAAACCGGATGCGGTCCAGCATGGGAAGCCTGCCCGCAATGAGTTCCGCAAGCTTCGACTCCGCCTCGGTGGGCGCGCCAAAATTCGCGCCCTTGGACGCAGCTTTGTCAATCGCGACTACGACGCGTTCATCCGCATGCCCTAAAATGAGTGAACCACGGGCGGTCACGTAATCGATGTAGCCATGACCGTCCACATCGAATAACCGTGCCCCTTGTCCTTTTGCAAAGTAGGTGGGGAAGGATTCTCTATCGTTGACGGAATCCAATGGGGCATTGGTTCCACAGGGTATTAGCCGACTGGCGACCTTGAAGATCGACTGCGACTTAGCGTTTTCGCGTTTGCTGGTTTCGGTTTCCACGGTGAAATGATAGGAGGCGATGCTCGCAATGCAACCGAGACCAGAATTACGCCCGCACACCCGCCTTTGCATTGACAGTTACCTTTTGATCCACGTGTTCCACTGCTCCTTGAATTCGCTTAACGAAATCCGGTCGACCACCACAAATGGCACACGGCTTCCACTCGAAAATCGCCCTGATTGCATGAGCATGGATTGCGTCAATCCCAACGCAAGCGGAGCAATCTCACCATAATCAGCCCCAATCAGAACAACTTTTCCTTCTGAAGCAATAGCGGGCCAAGTCTCAGGTAGTGGATCCAAGCCTATGAAAACCGTTTCGTCCGCTTCGCTGAGAATTCGCTCCGCAGGCCAACCGCCGCCCTTATCCGCCATCAGTGGTTCGGGACCAAAACTGATATAAGCGCGCATCGTCGGAAAGCGAGCCAATCCACGCTGAATGATTTGCGACAAATTCTCAGAGCTGTCGAATTCGATTTCCTCGACAATTCGATAACCGGGGTAATCCGCAAGTTGTTTCTTGAACGATGCAACCTGAGAAGCCACTCTGCGATCCTTGCTGCCAACGAGTTGCGCAGGCCCTGTCCTACGCGGTAGAACCAGCGTAACGGGTCCGCCTCCATTCGTTCGATCCAACAAGGTCTGGAGAATCTGCCCAGCCAACGCTTCGTGATTCCATCCACAGTGATTGATGCTCATACTTGCATTGATTTCGTCAATCATCGTTGCCACGGCCACGCCGTCAGCAAGAAAACTCTCCAACAACGGAGCAATCGCATCTGAATCGATCACTTGCAGGCAAAGGGCGGACATCCCCTCCTCTTTCAAGATACGCAACATTCTCACTTGAGCATCAACAGAGGTTTGTCTCGGCGCCACGACTCGCAATCCCTCAGGCCTTAAACCCAACCTGTCCCAAAATCGACGGGCGGTTGCCTGGATTACAGGCCAATACGGGTCATCTTCTCCCGCCCCCATTACGACAGTGAAGTGTTCCACCGCAACCGGTACGTTGTGTGTACCATCTCGGCGACAACCTACTTGGGGCATCGCGGTAAGTAAAAATCCGACTATGGCAAGCCCCATGAGCGAGCGTAACCACCCCATTATGTTACTCCTTTATTAGACGCTTACCCGGTTTCCGCCGAAACTACGGCAAGCACGCCTTCTTTGGTTCCGCCCCATGTATCACCAATCAGACCGTACGAATCAAAAAACTCAAAAGAAAAACTTTGGAACTGGCGTTGAGCATCTCAACGCGGCCTGGCACACCTGTCAAAAATTTCACACAAAATGCTTGTAGACGCCTGTGCAAAGGCGTATTAGAGATCTGTCAGCACCGGTTCTCTGTTGAGAGTTGGTCGGTTCAGGTCACAAAAGGCAACCCATCAACAGGACCTTTCACAAACAAATTCCACTTGCTTGTCAAGCTTCAGGCGCAGTCGTAAGCTCTCTGGCATGAACAAGCCGACCAAAGTGACTATTCGGACGCTGCGCGCTCGTAAACGGGGAGAAAAGACCGGCAGCGACAACACATCCGGCCCCTTTTCCATGCTTACTTGCTATGACTATTCCACCGCAGCCATCATGGAGGAAGCAGGAATCGAATCCCTTTTGGTGGGTGATACGTACGGAGAAGTTTGTCTCGGTTATAACTCAACGCTAGCCGTGACACTGGATCATTTGATCACCATTGCGGCCGGGGTCAGAAGAGGAGCGCCTTCAGTTTTTCTGGTCGGTGACATGCCCTTTTTGACTTATCAGGTGTCGGTCGAGGAGGCAATCCGCAACAGCGGGCGATTTATGGCAGAGGCGGACTGCGACTGCGTCAAAATCGAGGTGGATCGTCGCCACGCTGAAACGGTAAAAGCGATAACGGCTGCCGGAATCCCCGTCATGGCTCACCTGGGATTAAAACCTCAATCCGTCAACCAATACGGCGGGTACGTCGCACAAGGCAAGTCGGCCGAGGAAGCGCTCTTTATACTCGAAGACGCCAAGATCATGGAGCAGGCGGGGGCGGTAGCACTACTGCTTGAGGCTATACCGGCTGAGGTCGCCGCCCTCATCACCTGTTCGACGGAATTGCCGGTCATTGGTTGCGTTTCCGGCCCGAACTGCGACGGGCAGGTCGTGGTGACGCATGATATACTCGGGTATTCGTCGGGGCATCCACCTCGATCGGTGAAACCCTACGCAGATTTGCGTGGCACCTTGTTGAACGCGTTCCGGTCGTATGCGCAAGATGTAGGCGGGCGGAAGTTTCCTATCGGTGAACAAAGTATACACATGGAGGCAACCCAACTCGATACGCTACGTCAGAGCCTCGACGATCAATCGAGGTAAGGTCTGGAAATTGCCTGTCAGTGGCGATGGCGTCTGCTGGGCATTACGATTAATCGGCGAGAGTCTTGTTTCTTCTTGGCAACACACGCCCGCACTTGACAGTGGACGGTCAGGGCTTAGTTTGAACCCGGAGAGGACAAGCGGGACACAATTGGTATGCTAGTGAGAATGCAGCTTGCGCGAATCGTGATTGTCGATTCGCAGGAGGAAAAGGCGTCGATGATCGTTCTTCGCGAGGTCGAGGGCGATCGCCAATTTCCCATCCTCATCGGCGTGAATGAAGCGTACGCCATCGATCGTCGCATGCGCGGCATCATGATACAAAGGCCTATGACGCACGACCTGATTGTAGGCGTCATCGAGCAGTTAGATGCACAAATCGAACGAATCATCATTAACGAACTCCGCGATCAGACGTTTTACGCGAAGTTGGTCGTCAGGCATTCCGGCGAATTGGTCGAGATCGACTCCAGGCCTTCGGATGCGCTCGCCATCGGTGCAGGGCTCGACATTCCCGTCTTCGTTTCGGAAGATGTACTTAAAGAAGTTTGCTAAGCCGTAACCTACGGAAGCGGTCACAATTATGGCGACGGATCACGACACGGCATTGTTGGGAGAAGCGGTATCGCTTGCGGTAGGCCCGGCGGGCGCGGTATCCGCGACCGATTGGACCGCCTCTAAGCTCGTCGCCCAAGTTGCGGGGCAACTCGACCCCAAGACACCCCGGTTCGTTGCGTGTGCTCCCGGTCGATTGGACATCATGGGCGGAATCATTGAGTACACGGGGGGGCTAGTCTTAAACACCACAGTCGCCGACCATGTGTGCGCCGCTGCTCAACGTATCAGCAAACCTGTGCTTCGATTGTCTCTTCCTAACGATACGGGCGCCTTCGTTAACCACGAATTCGCATTCGAAAAAGTCTGCGCGGGCTTGCTCACCAATGAGTTTAAAAGTTTGTTAAGCGAGTGCATCCAATCCGAACCAATGAGTTGCGAGCTACGTTGTTGCTTGGGCGCCGTGCAAAGTTTGTTCACCAAAGCTGCAGACCACTCACGCGGGTTACATGTTTCCATCGGCTCGAAAATTCGCGACCTACCTGCGATCGCTCCCGAGTCCGCAACGATCGCTGCCATTATGGTCGCCGTCGCTAAAGCGCTTGATGTGACGATCCAATGGCAACAGGCAGCGGACCTCGCCCGAGAGATTGGAAATAACTGGCTTCAGACTTCATTGCCCAATCCCGACGTGCTCTGCACATTAACGGGCGAAGCACACACGATCACGCAATTCCGCTGCGGCAGCGCCGGACTCGGTAGCGCGATACCGTTGCCCGACCACTTCGTGTTTGCGGGAATCGATTCGGGTTTCCACCACCCAAAGGCGAAGGAAAAGGAGTGTTCGGTACGCACGGCGACTATGATGGGGCGCGTGCTTATCGAACGGATCATAGAATACGAGGGCGCAGGAAGCTTGCCTTGGAATGGTCATTTGTCGCGTGTATCCATCAACGACTATGTCGATCGTTTTCGCGATCGCCTTCCTACCAAACTTCGCGGACGTGATTTCCTATCGCGATTCGGACAACTTAGCGACCCTTATTGCACGATTAACGAAGCCGAAGTCTATAAGGTCCGTTCTCGTTGTGAGCATCATGTGTACGAAAATGCCCGAGCCCATCAGTTTGTGGACGGGCTCTCCCGAGCGATCCGCCTGAGCGATCGGGACACGCTGATTTCCGTAGGTGAATTGATGTACTCTTCACACTGGAGCTATGGCCAACGGTGCGGGCTCGGGTCGGTTCAGACGGATTTGCTCGTCAACCTTCTGCGACGGCGAGGTTTGGAAAACGACATCTACGGCGCGAAAGTGACTGCGCGCGGTTGCGGCGGAACGGTCGTGGTGTTGCTTCGCTCAACCGATAAAGCGCGTGAAGCGCTCAAGGAAGTCGTAAAGATCTATCAAAAAAAGGCTAACTTGCCCGCGCGAATCGTGGCTGGCTCTTCGCATGGCGCGATCGTATCTTCTGCCCAGTCCATTTAGTACAGTGAGTTATTCGTGTCCAAACCACTCGGTCTGATTCTCGATCTTGACGGCACCTTGGTCGACACTTTGGCGGACATCGCCGCGGCGCTCAACCACACCACCGAACCCGAAGGCTTCGGCCCTATGTCATTGGCTGAAGTGCGAAAGCACGTCGGCGACGGCCTGGACAACCTCATCGCCCGCGCAGTCAGCGATCATAAGCCAAAGACGGTCGAACCATTGATCCGTCGCTTTCGCGCCTACTACGCCGAACATCTCCTTGATGAATCCGTTTTGTACCCCGGTTGGCCTACGGCGCTTTCCGGCATTGCGGAACTGAATGTGCCAATGGCGGTACTGTCGAACAAGCCGGATGATTTCACCAAAACCATCTGTGAAAAACTACTTGCCAATTGGCCTGTCGTTCATGCGGAAGGTCAGATCGATGGTGTGCCGATCAAACCCGATCCCACGCGGGCCCTTGCCATCGCAGATATCCTAGGCATCGATCCGACCCGTGTAATGTTCGTAGGCGATTCGGAAGTGGACATGCAAACCGCAGTCAATGCGAAAATGACACCCGTCGGAGTGACATGGGGATTTCGCGACCGCCGTGTCGTGATAGAGTCCGGCGCACGCCAATTGCTTGAAGAACCCGTCGAACTGCTACGCCTCATCCAAGCATCCCTCGCCGACCAACAGTAGCAAAGCAACAACTCAAGCGATGAGCTTCAGCGCGAAAACAGTAAGTACTCATATGCATGAAGTTCTCGGTCACGTGGGACGTATCCGCGCTGGCCCACCAAACTCGCGCCAAATGCTGGGATTGGGTCGAGCTATCGCCTGCGGCGGTCTCCACGCGGAGGCCTTTCCATAAGGACCGCGATTCGCTCCATTTCGGCCTCACCCACGACCCGTTTCAGCGTTTCCTTGGCAAAACGTAATTCGGTACGCCTGGTCAAATGAGTCAGCAACACCTTCGCGTCCGGAATAGCTTCCAGCACTTTGGGTAAATCGTCGACATGCATATGGCGCCCTGCACTTGCGCGATTCTTGTGATCCTTTTCGTAAAAAGTGCACTCGATAATGAGCACGCGACTCGCCCGAACGAAATCGTGCTCGATGAACCGCCCTGTCGCCGTATCGCCTGTGTAGGTAACAATGGGCATTTCGATATCGTTCTCGATCTTTACTCCATCCATCTTCAATTTGGCGAGTTGCGGACCGGTTTTGCCGTGGAATTCAGGCTTGAGTTTGTGCCGCTGTTCGATGAGCGTAAAACCGAGCGCTCCACCGGCATGATTCACGGAAAAAGGTCGAACAATGAGATTGCGACGCAGCTTCACGTCCTTGAGTGGTTCTACGGCGACGACCTCACCAGGGGAATGATGCCCTTCGATTTCCGCCCAAACATTCATAAGCCGCTTGACTGGATCAGCCAATATGCGCGGTAAAAAAACCCGTCCCGGAGGCGCACCAATAAAGCCCCGCTGTGAAAAATAGTAGGCAATGCCTGCGGCATGATCCATGTGACCGTGAGAGAGGCAGACATTGTCGATGGTGACCGCCTCACGGGGCGCTCTGCCAATATCAAAACAGACGTTATACTCGGGCACGGCAATGACCGTCTCCTCGCCAGCCATCGAAAACCCCAGGATTCGCACATTATCCACGATCTTTTCATTCAGTCTTCCCATGCCAAGCTTGATAAGGCTTCCAGGACGATTCGTCCACCCGTTCGCTTCGGTTTTGGGTGCCACGCGAAAGTGTAGCTGCTTAGTCTTGCTTACAGATACCAAACATGCACCGGGCTGTGGATTTGGATATTTGACACCCCACATGTTGGGGCTGTAGCTTGTTGATTATTGAGAGCGATCGCGCCTTCGCGTTTTATGACGTGGGCAAGATCAACGAGGCCCCATGTAGGTTGGAAACTCATGCTTTGCCCTTCCTGCAAATCGAGCGAGACCAAAGTCATCGATTCACGCACGACTGAAGGCGGGCAGGCCATCCGCCGACGCCGCTCCTGCCTCACGTGTGATCGACGATTCACCACGAAAGAACGCATCGAGGAAGAACTACGCCTCGCGGTCATCAAGTCAGACGGCAGGCGCGTGCCCTATCAACGGGACAAAATTCAGCATGGTGTGGAATTGGCCTGTGTCAAACTACCCGTTAGTCAATCCGCTATTCTTGAACTCGTCGATCGCGTTGAGGAAGATCTCTTCGAAAATCACGAACGGGAAGTGAGTTCCGAAGATATCGGTCGCTACGTGGGAAGGCAGCTTCGACAACTAAATTCCGTCGCCTACGTGCGTTTCATGTCGGTCCACCGCAAGTACGACAGCATCGAGGAATTCATCGAGGAAGTCCGCGACGTGAAAGACCGTGTCGTCACTGAAGCTCCCAATCAGCCTTCACTGTTCGAACGGCAGGGCTAGAGCAAGCTCTAGCCAAGCGTAGCGTCCAGCGCCGTGTTTTGTACTGCCGGAAAGTCGATTTTGAACGCTATGTTTGGATTGAAACTGCTATAGCGTACGGTTTCGTTTGCTTGCGGTTGATTCATCGTCGCTTTAAGCTACTTTCTCAGGTGAAAGGGGCGTGCCATCATCCTGTTCATTTCCATCGCACAAGGAGGTCATCATGCTGTACGACATCGCGCGGGCTGATGTGTGGGTAGGGGAGCTTGAGAATCGCCCGGGAGGACTTGCGGAAAAGCTCGAAATCCTCTCGCAAGCGGAAGCCAATCTGGAATTCATCGTCGTGCGACGCGATCACGAAAGTTCGGATACCGCTGTAATGTTTGTTTCCCCGCTGAGGGGAGCCGCGGCCGCCCAGGCAGGGCTTACGAAAGCAACGACGATGTGTACCTTGCGTATCGAAGGTCCGCACCAAAAAGGACTCGCCGCGCGGATAAGCCGTGAAATCGCTAACGCGGGCTTGAACATGCGCGGTTTTAGCGGCGCATCCATCGGAGAACGAAGCGTCATCAACATCGCCTTCGAGACAGAGGAGGAAGTCGATCAAGCGACGCACGTACTCATGGAACTCCTGGTCAACAGATAGCCCGTCTTCAGCGTTTGAGCCAAACAGATCGAGATTAGAAACAAGCTGCAACTCCCACAAACGCAAACAGGCCTGACAACGCCAACACGCACGTTGCCAGGCCTGCATGAATCTAGCGGCGGACGGACTCGAACCGTCGACCTTGGGATTATGAAGCCCACGCTCTAACCAGCTGAGCTACGCCGCCTGGATCTTCATTCCGTATCCAACAAGCAGCACGCAGTAATGCGCATACTCCGCATACCACCCGTCTTGTCGCTGGAGGGTCCATCACTTTCGGCAACTCGGGGCGACAAGATTTGAACTTGCGACCTCAGCGTCCCGAACGCTGCGCTCTAGCCAGGCTGAGCTACGCCCCGTACTCGTGTAACGAGATTAGCCATTGTAACGCGCGCCGTCAAATCGGCAATCGTCCCGGCTCAGATGCTTTTTCAAAAGGCCGATTCTCCATTTATCGCTACCGCGAGTAACGTATCCTCTTTTTTTGCGATTACCGCAGCCTCTTTCTCGCCCCCGCAGACCTACTCTCGATACGCAGGAAAATGCGCGTATAATAGGATTTGGGTCATACGGGCCAGCTGCTGGTCGGAGTTCTACCGCCATCGCGCTAAGTCCATGTGCGTAGGTTTATCGGGCGGTCTTAACATCACAATTGCCGGAGGTGTGAATCATGACGTCCTTCGATCTTTCGGAGTGGATGAAAGAGGAATACGAAAAAGTACACAAGCTGGTAGACGCATTGCGCGAAAAGATCGGTACGGAACCTCGTTTCAATCAGGAAAAGTGGATTGATGAGGTCCGCCTTCGATTCGAGCATCTCCGCGCCCACTTCATCAAGCACATCGCCCTGGAAGAGCAGGAAGGCTATCTAAAGAGTGTGCTGGAACAGAAACCGTCGCTCTCCGAACAGGCGGCGAAACTGCACACCGAACACCAGCAACTCGTGAAGCTGATGAACGGTATTCACGCAACACTCATGGAGATGGGACCAAGCGACCACCTCATCATCTCCGATTGCAGGCAACGGATTGAAGGACTGCTTCTGACGTTGAGGCAACACGAAGACCGCGAGAACATGCTTGTGACCTACGCATTCACACAAGACATCGGTACAAAGGACTAACAAGCCTGAGAACGGCTTCGTTAATGCGGATCTACCGGCTTATAGAAAAGCACTCACCATTTCCACGCTGATCGGTGGGTATTGCCGAAATGCGAGAATCCAGGCATGGCAACGTCGAACAAAGCGAGATCTGCCGCTTGATTCAACGGCAATTCCAGCAAGTGATCGTAAACTCAAAAAGAAGCGTGCGTTTTTAACGTAACGCGCACCGTCTATGGAAAATGGTGACGATTATGGTTCGCGTTTGATGCCGGCCTGAACTCACAAAGTTCCATTCGCCAACACAACTATCTACGGCGCGATCAATTTGCGCGGACCACCCATATTCACCCGCCCCACCAAGCATCCCCTTTCATCTTTCAATCCTAGATTCACTCATTCTGATAATTGCTTTCAGCAATCTTTGCGCGATGCAAAAGCAGCTTGGACAGTGCCTTACCTGACACGTTCGCGCGTACTAATATATGATTCGCTTTCGTGCGCGCCACAAACACCGTTGCGGTGCGTCTGAAGGCATTGGTCACACGTGATAGCCTTGCCTGGGCAAGTTCGAAGGAGTACGGCATGTCCCAATCACTTTCGCCCGAACCGATAAAGAGATCCGCCACGCTTGCAGGCTCGTTTGACAATTGCCTGGCTCGAGAATGGCTTATCACGAACCGTCGCGGCGCATTTGCATCGGGCACCGTCTTAGGATGCCCGACACGCCGCTACCACGGTCTGCTGATAGCACCGCAAAATCCTCCTTTGCAAAGATTTCTTTTGCTCGCCCAGATGCTCGAAAAGGTCATCGTCGATGACACCACTGTAAATTTTTCGACGTTCGAGTTTCCTGGCGCGATTCATCCGGAGGGGTACCTATTCCAAAAAGAATTCTCTTACAACATCACCGCCGACGACCAATGGGTGCGATTTGTGTATGCGCATCCGCTGGTGGAATTCGTCAAGGAATACACACTTTCAAGCGACTGCAACGTTGTGCGAATGCGCTATGCGGCGACAAGTCGGAACGAGGCGCCTGTCACTATCGAACTTTCGCCGCTACTGGCAATGCGCGATTTTCACCTGCTCAGGCAACAGCCGGCAGAGAGTCCGTGGTTGACCACGGCAACAGGCGGCGGCGTATGGGTGCAGGACCAATTGTCTCCAGAGCTCTCTCTTTTCATCTATCCTCTTAAAGGGGAACACCTTTCGGAAGTGTCGTTCAACTATACACCGAATTGGTGGCATGATTTCCGGTATCGCGTCGAGTTGCGTCGGGGGTTGGACGGTGGGGAAGACTTGTGCTGCCTCGGCCCGTTCCGAGCATCCGGCTCAAGCAGGATACAGGTCGAACTTGTCGCGGTCGGTTTTCCAGAAAGCCCCAGCGACGCCAAAAAGACGGTGAGCAAAGCCAGTACATCCACGCGCGAAAATTTTGAACGCATAACCGGCTCGACGGACACGGTTCGCGCGAAGCTGCTCGCCGCCGCTGACCAATTCATCGTCAAGCGCAAACGCGCGAACAAGCCCGACTCGACCACGATCCTGGCAGGTTATCCGTGGTTTGGCGATTGGGGCCGAGATGCGTTTATTTCGCTGGAAGGACTGCTGCTTTGCAGCGAAAGATTCACGGAAGCTCGCGAAGTATTGGAGACATTCGCCGCGCAGCAGAAGAACGGACTCATGCCGAATCTGTTCAGTGATTACGGTGACAAGTGCGCGTACAACAGCGTAGACGCTTCGCTTTGGTTCATTCATGCAGCGTGTGCGTACGTGCGGGCGAACGGCGATACGCAAGCGATGAATTCACTACGCCCCGCCTGCATGAATGTCATCGACGCCTTTGTCGCCTGCACGGACTACTCGATTGGCGTAAACGATAAAGGTTTGGTGCGGTGCGGCGATGATTCAACACAAATCACGTGGATGGACGCGCGAGTTGACAACGTCCCAGTTACGCCGCGTCACGGATGCCCTGTCGAAGTAAACGCGCTTTGGTACTCCAACCTGAAACAACTGCTCGAACTCGAGGACGGCTCGGACCAATCTCGCGAGGCTCATTTACAAAAGTTGCTAAGTAACGTGGAGAAGAATTTCGAACGTGTTTTCTGGAACGAGAAGGATCAATGCCTCTACGATTTCGTACTCGACGGCATGCCAGACGCGACTGTTCGCCCCAATCAGATTTTTGCGGTGAGCCTTCCCTTTTCGCCGCTCCCGCGCGACAAGCAAATCGCAGTAGTGAAAAAAGTGCGGCACGATCTGCTCACACCACTAGGTCTTCGCACGCTATCGCCCGTGGATTCGCGCTACCGTGGTCACCACGAGGGCGACTACCGGCGGCGCGACTACGCCTACCACAATGGCACGGTGTGGGCATGGCTTATGGGGCCTTTTGTAGAAGCGAACCTGCGCGTAAACGATTTTTCGAATGAAGCGAAGCGAGAGGGACGCGCGCTCCTCGTCCCGTTGATCGAACACCTAAGCGAAGGATGCATCGGCCAGATTAGTGAAATTTTCAACGGCGACCCGCCACACCATCCCCGCGGTTGCTTCGCGCAGGCGTGGAGCGTGGCGGAGTTGCTGCGCATGTACGACGCGACTGCATAAGCGAAAGATCAACAAGCTTCGTACGCAAAGTCTTACCGTTCCGCATCGCGACGGCTGTCGATGTTTCTGGTGATGATCGTGTAGCAGATAATTGCCAGAAACGCCAGGAATCCGATGGCGGCGAAAGAGAACCAAATGTAGTGCGCGTTCTCGTACGCAGCCGGCAGAGGCACTTCACCAGTGGAAGTTGCAAGTTCCCATTGCGTCTTGGCTACCTCGGGCAGTTGATTCGGGTCTGGACACCAACGCGCCAGCAAATGGCCGGAAATCCCGAACCCAAAAAGCCAAGCAAAAAACGTGGTGAGGTGTTGGTAACCCAGATACAGGCCTTCCTCGCCCTTGGGCGCTTGTTTTGAGGCGAACTCCAAAAACTTTGGCGACAGAAAACACTCGGCGAGCCCCTGCAACCCCACGCCAAGAATGACAGCCACAGTGATGGGGTGCATGTTGCCCAACCACGTGATCGATCCACCAGTCAACTCGGCAATTTGTGGGCTGGCAGCAATGATCATTGCAGTCCAGGGAATGATAAACAACCCGATCCCGATGGCCGTCGAGGGCTTGAAGTTTCGGATCAAGTGGGTAACTGGAATCACACAGATGACAACAACGAAGGGGTTGATATTCGCCAGCCACTCGGGTGAGGAATCCGGGCCAACGAGACGCAACATGTACTTGGGCATCGTGGCGTAGAGCTGTCCTTGAATGATCCAGAATCCTGCGACGATGAGAATGAGCGCCATGAAGCGGAAGTTCGAAAGCACCTTGCCGAACCCTTGCAGCACTTGCTCCAAAGTGCGGCTTCGGTCCTCTTTCGTGTCGACGTCCTTGTAGAAGATGGCGACAAGGACGAACGCACACAAGGCCATGGCGGCAGCGTAGAAGTTGATGTATTCCAGTCCTAACTCGGTGCGAAGCGGCTTTGCAACAGACTTCCCGAAGAACGCACCGATGTTCACAACTTGGTAGAAGATTGAAAACGCGCGTGCTCGGTGGTGTTCATCACTGCATTTGGCGACGGTACCGGAGATGACAGGCTTGATGATGGCGCCACCTAACATGATGACAATGAGCGAGCCGGCGGCAGTGAGTTTGGCGTCGAGTTCGCCGTACCCCATCCATCCGGCACCGCCGAGCAGAGCGTAACCGACCGTGAGCAAGGCAAACGCGATCAAAAGCGCAGTCTTGAAACCGATCCGATCCGCCATCAATCCCATGAACGTCGGCAGAAGGTATAGCACTGAGGAAAAGCCGGCAGCGAGATAGCCAGCGTTGACGTCATCAAAGCCGATGCGCTTGGTGAGATAGTGCACCAGCGCAATGAACATGCCATAAAAGGCGGCCCGCTCGAACAGCTCCGCACCATTGGCGTACCAGAACGTTTTGGGAAACTTCCAATTTAGCTTTGGCTGCTCTGCGAACGTGCCACTCATGAGTACTTCCTCTCGTTCGATGTTTATACGCGGGACGATTCGACGGGCGGATGGTACTTCAGAACGGATTATGAAGTCAAAAAGGCAGAATCTGAACTGAGAGTACAAACTCGCCCGATCAATGTGAGCGGTTGCCACCAGGCGCGCACCCGGTGCTGGGAGTGAAAGTGATTTCGGCAGGTTTCGCTCTGCTCAACGCTGACTTACCTTAATGGCTAGCGTCTTGCCCGCGCGACCGGTTTGGGCCAGGATGCTTGATTGAATTTACCGCTCTTGGCAATTTCCTTCCCGTCGACCTCGATCCGCCCCCCGTTGCGCAAATCGCAAACCATGTCCCAGTGGATGGCGGATTTGTTGGTGCTGCCGGTCGTCGGATACCCTGCCCCGAGCGCCAGATGAAAAGTGCCACCGATTTTTTCGTCAAAGAGCGTATTTTTGGTGAATTGCTGGATTGCATAGTTCGTCCCGATGGCCAGTTCTCCCAAAACCCTCGCCCCTTTATCCTGTTCGAGCATCTCGTGCAGAAACGCTTCGTTCTTGCTCGCGGAAGCGTCAACGACTTTGCCGTGCCTGAACTTCAAACGAACGTCATGCACTTCCTGCCCCGCGAAACAGGCGGGGTACGAGAAGTGAACGTCGCCCTCCGTCGCATCCTCGATCGGACCGGTGAAGACTTCCCCATCCGGAAAATTGTTCTTGCCGTCGCAATTGATCCACGTGCGACCTTCAATGGCAAATCTGATGTCCGTGCCCGGCGCAACACAACGAAGTTCCTTTGCTTTGTCCAAAAAGTCACACATACGCACTTGTCCCTCGCCGAGCTTTTTCCAGGCACGAGTGGGATCCTTCATTTGCAGCATTCCCGCTTTAAAGACAAAATCCGCGTATTCGCTCAGTGACATTTCCGCGTCCTGCGCGGAGGCGTTGCAAGGGAATTGCGTACCAACCCAGCGAAGCCGTTTTTCCACAGATTGCGCCTCTCGCTTGAGCCAAACGTCCATCATGGGCTTGCGTGCCTTGGTGATCGCCGCTTGCTTGGCCGGCTCGACGCTGGCCATACTTCGCGTGTTTTCCTCGGCGACGATGGTGATCATGCAATCCACAATCTCCATGTCCTTTTTGTGTCCCGGATAGAGGTACTCGAGTTGGTGCGGTTCGCCCAGCTTGCAAAGAATCTCCTCGGTCTCCGGGATACGCACGCGCAGCACCGGTTGCCCACCTGCCCTGACAACCGCTTCAAACACCGAAACAATGAGCGGTGTGGCGACGCTAGGCCCGCGAATCAATACGACATCGTTCTTCTTCACTTCAGTCGAATAATTGACCAGAACATCCGCAAGCCGATCGATACGCGGGTCTCTCATTCAATCATCTCCAGGAAATCGATCCTGTTTGTTTTTCTTTGAATGGTGACATGTGCTTTCAGCAATAATGCGCCACCGCACGTTTGAACATCGTGAGCCCATCAGGCGACTGCGAGATCGCCCCGGCGGTCCAAAGCGGGTGATGTGTGCGCTGAAAGTGGCGATCCGGGTGGGGCATGAGTCCAAGCACACGCCCCGTCTCGTCACAAAGCCCTGCAATACCGTCAACGCTGCCGTTTGGATTGGCGGGATACGTGTCCGTTCGACCACCCTCGTCCACGTAGCGCACTGCGATCATACCCGCCGATTTCAACCGCTCAAGCGTTTCGTCATCACGCACGATCACCTTGCCTTCAGCGTGCTCGACGGGCATCGCAATCGTATCGCCCTGGTGCAGGAAAATGCACCGATCTGTCGCGACGGACATACGCACCCATCGCGCCTCAAACTTGGCCGAATCATTGAAGGTGACAGTAACCGCATCCCGGCCAAACACCCCACCCGGCAACAACCCGGCTTTTACGAGCACTTGAAAACCGTTGCAAATACCGAGAAGCGATCCACCACGATCGACCAACGCCCGCAACGGTTCGCTCAAATCATCCGCGACTCGCTGCCCGAAAATCACGCCTGCTGCGATGTCGTCACCGTAAGCGAAGCCTCCAGGAAACGTCACAATCTGGTGATCGTCCAACATTTTGGGGTTCTCGGCGAGTTGGTTCAGATGCACGAGTTCGGACCTGGCACCGGCGAGGCGCCAAGCGTACATAGTCTCCTCATCGCAGTTGATCCCTGCCGCCCGCACCACCATCACGCGAACCGAGCCAGCCATCAGCGACCTCCTTCAAACGCAAGCGGTGTTCGCCAAGCTTCATCCAATCGTGCGGTCGAAGCGTTGATCGATTCCCGACCGCGAATCTTCACTACGAGTCTCCCACTGTCTTCCACCCATCCGACAATCGGCAGGCCCGCCCGACGCGCGTCCGATTCCGCCATTTCCAGGATGTAGCTTGTAGGCAGGTTCTCGAAGAGTGAATCGTCCCAGTTCACTCCATCGACATCCAATGAAGCTCCCAGACCCGACGCAATGCACATTTCCGCAACCGCAACCGCCAGTCCACCATCGCTTATATCGTGGGCAGCCTTCACTTTGCCCGCAACGATCAATTCGGCAACTTGTGCGTGCAAACTACACGCGGCCTCCAACCCAACCCGATCCACTGGTGAAGATCCAACCACGAGCGCATTCCCCGCCGATTTCAAATCCATACTCACGCTTTTTTCCACATCTTCCATGATGCTCATGGCACTGATAAGCAACGTACCGGGAATTGCGATCCGCGCGGGCACTCCCAGTCGCTTCGCCTCATCTTCATCCAGGGCAAACTCGTTGTTTAGCGAATCCTTGCCGGAGATGAACGGCAGACCGAAGGCAATGGCGGCATCGGCAGCTCCTTGGGCAGCTCGAACCAATTCTCCCATCGCTTCCGGCTTGTCGGTTTTACCCCAGCAAAAGTTGTCAAGAATCGCGGTACGCTTTGGATCGCCACCCACACAAATGACGTTACGCAATGCTTCATCCACGGCGAACACCGCCATCCAATAGGGATCGAACCGGGTGAACTCGGGACACAGGCCACACCCCAGCACGACACCGCCCACCCGATCGTAAACAGGCCTGAGCACAGCGGCGTCGGACGGCCCGGCGTTCGGACCGGACAGAGGTTTGATGACGCTTCGTCCCTGCACTTCGTGGTCGTACTGGCGAATGACCCATTCCTTGCTGGCTGTGTTGTACTCGCCAAGCTCGAGCAATAGTCGATCGGTCAACAGGCCGGGCGATTCCAACCCGCCGGGCGCGGGCTTCTTTACTTTCTGCGTCCAATTCGCGAGCCGTCGCTGCCGGGGGTACCCCTCGTGCAGGAAGTCCATGTCCAACATGCCCACGGTTTCACGGCGGTACCGCACGGTCAACATCTTATCGTCCGCGAACGTGCCGATGACCGTCGCTTCCACTTCCTCCGCGGTGAAGATGGCAAGGAACGTCTCCAAGTTCTCCGGGGGTACCGCAAATACCATCCGTTCCTGCGCTTCGGAGATCCAGATCTCGTCGTAGCGCAATCCGGCATACTTAAGCGGCACACTATCCAGATCGACATTCGCGCCGGTGCTCGCGCCCATTTCGCCTACCGCGCTGCTCAGTCCGCCCGCACCGCAGTCCGTCACCGCAGAATAAAGACAACCGGTCTCGTGGTCACGGGCAATGAGTTGTGCATCAAGAAGCTTCTTTTCTTCGATCGCGTTGCCGATCTGAACCGCGTGGGAAAATTCGTCCGCGTGAGAATCGGTCAGTTCCGCTGAAGAAAACGTCGCTCCATGAATACCATCGCGCCCCGTACGCCCCCCCGCAACGACGATTCGATCGCCTACTTGAGCTTTCTTAGCGATTCGATTTCTCGGAATCAGTCCCGCGCACCCACAGAATACCAACGGATTACCCAAATACCGCTCATCGAAATAAATCGCTCCGTTCACCGTGGGGATGCCCATGCGGTTGCCGTAATCGCGCACGCCGCGTACCACACCTTTCATAACGCGGCGTGGATGAAGCACGTCCTTTGGCAAATGCATACGGTCGAAATCGGGCGGAGCGAAACAGAAGATGTCCGTCGATGCAATGGGCTTCGCGCCCAGTCCACATCCCATGATGTCGCGGATGCACCCGCCGATTCCCGTCGCAGCCCCACCGTAAGGTTCGATCGCAGAAGGGTGATTATGCGTTTCGACTTTGAATGCAAGTCCGTATTCCTCATCAAACGCGATCACGCCGGCATTGTCCTCGAATACCGATAAGCACCAGTCCTTATCGAGCGTTCGCGTTGCATACGCAATGGTGTCCTTCAACAAATTGCCATAGTGGCGTGTTGTCGTACCGGGCTTGCCGAAGTCGTCACCCCGGTATTCGACTTCGCTTTTGAGCGTCTTATGAACGCAATGCTCGGACCACGTCTGAGCGAGCGTTTCAAGTTCCAGGTCGGTCGGATCGCGGTCAAGGTCTGCAAAATGATCCCGAATCGCCTGCATCTCTTTCAAAGATAAGAACAGGTGTGCTTCGCGAGACAGTTTTTCGAGCTCGGCATCACTGAGGTCGACAAGTTTCACTCGGCGCAGTTCGAACGGCAATTCCGGCGGTTCGACAAACGTTGCGGGCAATTCATCGTTGCGACCGAAACCGGTGATAAACGCGTGTTGAATGCAGCTATTCGCCAGCACCTGTTTGGCGATGCGTTCGAGGTCGCCCGCGGAAGATGCACCGACAATCACATAGCGACGGGCAGTGCGAACTTCGTCGATTCTCGCTTCAGGGAAGCGTTCGCGCAACACACGCATCGCCGCCTGACGGGTGCTTAGTGCGACGGGGTCCATCACACCCGGCTTCGCATGTACCTCCACGGCGGCACGCGCATCTTCTCGATAAGTCAGACCGGCCGCGAAAGTCGACACTTCCGCCACAGGATCACAGAGCAACAACGCCGCAAGGGTCTGCACGGCCTCCGCACTTAGCACACCGCGAAAGAAGTAAAGTTTGCTGGTATGTACAGCCTCCACATCGCTAATCGGCAGTTGCCGGACCTCCGCGAGCACGTCACGCCCACTGCCGTCCAACTCTGGAGATCTAGAACTAACCTGTACTTGATAGTAAGTGGAACAGCTTGGTTGCGTCTCTTGCATATGTTAATTCGCCTCCGCAGAGTACCACTCTTAGGCATCTGAAACACTCAGAATAGGGCGAATTTGATTCTCACGCTAGTCTCAGATACGGTAACCGCATATGCGGGAGAGAGGCCAACGCCTCATCGCGGGAACAACACCCATCCCGGTGGACCTGCACATCCCGGTTTCATCCATATAGCACGATGAGTGAGACTTACCATGCGATTCGCATGCTCCATAAGCCGTGATCTCGACCCGAACCGGGCCATCCAAAGCCTGCTTGAGCCCATCGACCGCTCGGTCACCCCCGGCATGGTCGACATCGCTTTTTTCTACTGCACCGCCCATTTCGATAAAGACATCGAAGAAGTTGTCGACCGTATTGCGCAAACCTTTCAAAGCGCGGTATTGATAGGATGTTCCGCCTACGGCACAATCGGAGACGGCAGGGAGATCGAGCGCGACCCATCGATGTCGTTGCTGGTGGGTTGCCTGCCGGAATCCGCCCGTGTGTACCCATTCAAACTGATGCAGGACGACCTGGATAACGCCTCTACGATTCACGACTGGGAGCGGATGGTTGGCGTGTCTCCGGAAAGCAATCCGATTTTTATTGCGATGGGAGATCCATTCCGTCCAAACATTCCCTCTTTCGTAGATCGAATCAATCACGCGTATCCGGGAGCCCCGCTGTTCGGCGGTGTAGCCAGCGCGACGAATCAACCGGGCAAGAACATGCTCGTGTTTAACGGCGAAGTCTTACGCGAGGGTGTGGTGGGACTGGCTCTCGCGGGGATCAAGGTTCATGGTGCGGTGTCCCAGGGGTGCAGGCCGATCGGCAAACCGTTCATCATCACCAGCGGCGAGCACAACATTGTCCAGCAACTCGGCGGAAAGCCTCCACTGGGGCAACTCAAATCCGTACTTGCAAGCCTTTCACCCGAGGATGAAGTGCTGGCGCAGGAATCATTGCTCGTTGGGCGCGTGATCGACGAATACAAAGAGACGTTCCAGCGGGGTGATTTTTTGATTCACAACATCACAGGCGCGGACCGACGTACGGGAGCGATCGCGGTAGCGGGTCCTGTGAAGGTGGGCTCGACCATTCAATTTCACGTGCGCGATGCAGCCAGTGCTGATGAGGATCTGCGCGAAGCTTTGGCCCCTTACCACGATGCGGACGTGCGAGCGGCGCTGGTGTTCAGTTGCAACGGCCGCGGTACGCACATGTACGCCGAGCCTGACCACGATGTAACGGTATGCCAAGAAGTTTTAGGCGAAATCCCGACTGCGGGTTTCTTCTGCGGCGGCGAGTTTGGCCCTATTGGGGGCAAAAATTTCATCCACGGTTTCACAACGAGCATCGCGCTATTCACTGCAGAATAGGGAAGAGTCATCAGCTTGATAACTTTAGGATAACAAACCGGCATAATTGCGCAGGCGGAAACTCGAGACGGATCGGTACAAAAATTTGATTTTTAAAATCTCTGCTGCGATGACAATTAATGATCGTGCCCACACGAACACGGTGCGGTATTGACGCCGTTGGCAATCGTACCCCCGCTGTCGCTGTTGGCCGGACAAACGCTTTGTGTAACCAGGAGCTTTTGTGGACGACGCATATCGGACATGGTGAACTGATCCAACATCAACTCGACATACAACGCTCGTTCTGTGGGCGGGTAATCGGCTCGGGCAACGTGGCCGTACCCCAGCGTGTGGCAGACCTCGTGGGCGGTCACATTAGCAAACAACGTTACCCATTCTTCGTAGGAGTAACCATCACCGAGTTTGTGAATCTGCTCGCCAAAAATGATCGCCTCGTCGTCGTAGTAGCGGTTGCAAGGATCGTAATCCGCCCGACCAATTTCCACGCGACCGGTCGGCGATACTTCCTGCGAAAGATGAACGGTGGTCTCAATCGTCTTTTCGTCCGACGGACCGCTTACTACGCGAATATTCATCTCCGGCACGTCGGACAGAATGGACTCGACCTCTCGCAGTACGTCCGCTTTAAAAGACGCCTCGCGAGCAAGCAACGTCTCACCGGTATCGGTCTTGAAGAGTGACAGGTCAATGGGAGATAACGTCAGATCGGTGTAGATGTCGTTCTTGCCACCGTCCCAGTTCAGCACGACGACCGCATCATTAGAGTTGTCGGGCGAGAGGGAGGTACGAAGGATGGCGGCTCCCGCCCCCTGCGTGCTTGGGTAACCTATCTCACTGACACCGCAGCCTACGATGTTCGTGAGGACGAACAAAGACAGGCCTATAACGATTGCGTCCTGAGCGCAATGATGGCGCGGTCCATTCATGTGCTTCTTTTCCCTTGTTGCTTCTGCTGTTCGTGAACCGGCGGATCGCAGCCTTGAGCCGGTTCGTGCCTCCGGTGGGATTCTCACCCTACACCCTTTCTTTGGGAGGCAAACAGAGAAAGTCAAGCACGCGGTCAATTCTCGACACAAGATGGCCAGCACCCTTCTCACACCCACTATTTTATCAGACGGGCAAGTATCAACAAATACGAACCTGGCTAAAAATTCACGAGTGCCCGTTTCGCCAAGCACCATCCCCAGGTCGTCACCCGGGGTATCCGCCTACGCAATGACTGTTATAATGCTCATTCTCGACGGCTCGATAGCCGTTTCGCGCGATCGGGGAGGGAATAGACCCTGCTTGAACCTTACGCACCCACTGTCGCCCAAGCGACACGCGGAAAGCCCCGCTTACCGAGATACCTGGATACGTTCGTGAAATACAACCGCGTTCATTTGGAAGCTTTCGGTTACGCACTCCCGCCCGAAGTCGTCACTTCCGAGCAAATCGAAGAACGACTCACGCCGATCTACGACCGATTCGGCCTGCACATCGGACGCTTGGAATTGATGACCGGTATCCGCGAGCGGCGACTTTGGCCCGACGGTTCCGTGCCCAGCGACGGCAGTACACTCGCCGGAAGAAAAGCGCTCAACAATGCCGAACTCGAACCGGATGATATCGATTGCCTTTTGCATACCTCAGTGTCGCGCGACTTTCTCGAACCAGCAACCGCAGCGGTGGTGCATCACAATTTGGACCTACCCCAGCGCGCGCCCTACTTCGACATCTCGAATGCATGCTTGGGATTCGTCAACGGCATGCTTACCCTCGGCAACATGATCGAACTGGGGCAAGTGCAGCGAGGGCTGGTGGTCGCGAGTGAGCACAGTCGAAAGCTCATCGAATCAACTATCGCCCAGTTGTTAGCTAACGAATCGTTGGATCGCCAAGTATTCAAGAACGCCTTTGCTTCATTAACGATCGGCTCGGGCGCGGTCGCGTTGGTCCTCGCGCACGAGTCCGTTGCAAAGTCGGAGCACAAGCTAGTGGGCGGTGTAGCTCGCTCGGCGACGGAGCACAATGACCTCTGCCGCGGCAGCGCGGACACAGGTTTTTCCGGTGATGCT
>JANQHN010000008.1 GCA_028282665.1 Phycisphaerae bacterium
GGGCATGGGAGTCGCCTCGGAAATCGCCAAACAAACGATGAATCAAACCGCCAATGCCGTGAGCGTACTGCGGGATCGCCTGGAATCGGGTTTGACGCAAGCCTGGAGCGGCGCGGTCATCAATGGCATGGACGCTCCGCGCATTTACAATACGACAAACATTTCATTCCCGGGGTTGCAGGCGGAGGCCATCTTGATCGTACTAAGTGAAGCAGGGATCTGTGTCTCAAGCGGCTCCGCCTGTAGCAGCGGTTCGCTCGAACCCTCGCACGTCCTACAGGCGATGAACATCGAAGAGCGGGCCGCCCACGGGGCAATTCGGTTCAGCCTATCGCGATTCAACACGGAATTGGAAGTCAATCATGCCATCGAACACATTCCCGGACTGCTCGCCCGCCTGCCTGCCGTCCAATAGTTCTTTCAACTCCAACTACGGTGGTAGGCACGCGAGCAAGATTACCCAAAATCGTTACCTTGAGGGGGCTTGCCGGTTTGCCGCGTGCGGGCATGATAGAGGTCGATGTTTCGCAAAATGCTGTTCCTGTCGTTCGGATTGCTTGCCGCGTTGTTGGGCTATGTGCGGTGGGAGGCACCTCCGCGCGCCGACCTGCGCTACGCCAATTCATCCGGCATCCACACGCTCGACCCGGCTCGGATGAGTTGGAACCAGGATCTTCGCATCGCAATGAACATCTGGGAGGGGCTAACGACTTACGATCCTGAAACGGCAACACCGACGAACGGAGCAGCCTATTTCCCACCCCGCATCTCCGATGACGGGCTGACTTATACTTTCACAATCCGTGAGGACGCGCGCTGGTCCAACGGCGATCCGGTAACGGCGGTGGATTTCTTACGCGGATGGCGACGGTGCATGGAGCCCGGCACTGCCACAGACTACACTTTTTTATTCTCGGATCACATTTCGGGCGTCGCGGAATACGTACGCTGGCGTCGCGACGGCACCGCCCTGCTTACAGCCCTGAAACAACTGCGCGAAGGGCTAACACTCGACGAGCAGGATGCAAAGCGCGTGCTTCTCCACCTCCAACAGATAGACCACGCCTCGGTTCGCCGAAACGGACACCCGTCCGACAAGATAACGGGCGCGATCGATGCACAATATCTGTTGTCTATGAATATCGACTGGGCAAGTGTGCACGAAAGTGCGTTCGAAACACACGTTAGTGAATTTGACGAACGATTCGCTGCGGTAGGGATCTCTGCTCCACAAACCAATACGCTCGTGGTCGAATTGACCAGACCTTGTGCGTACTTTCTCGACTTAACCGCGTTTCCTACCTTCTCACCGATTCACGAGACCATCGAGCTGTTGCGTTCGGGTTCGTCGGATTCACCGATCACAGAAGAAGGCCTGGTAGTCTACGACGCGCAATGGACCAAACCTGATTATGACAGGTGCGGCTATCCCGGCTTGATCACCAATGGCCCGTATTGTCTCAGCGAGTGGCGTTTCAAACGCCATGCCCGCCTGAAAGTGAATCCATACTTCCATGATGCCGATTCGATCGCCTGTCGCTCAGTCGAGATGGTTGTTTACGAAGATCTGAACGCCGCCATCATGGCCTACGAAGCGGGCGACCTGGATTTCCTCCCCGCCATGGATGTTCCTTATGACCACGAAATCGCCCGACTCGCGCGGAACGGTGACAGGCCTGATTTTCATTTGTGTGTGCTTTTAGCAACCTATTTCTTCAACTTCAACTGCATATCCGAAAAAGTAAACGGAAAACCAAATCCATTTTTGGACGCAAGGGTACGCAAAGCGTTCGCCTTGGCGACGGACAAGGCCGCCCTGGTCGAGCAGGTACTTAAACGCGGAGACCGAGTGGCGCATTCGTTCGTCCCGCCCAGTGCAATCCCCGGTTACGAACCGCCGCAAGGGCTCAAATACAACCCCGAAGAAGCACGCAGGCTCCTCGCGACCGCAGGGTACTCCGGCGGAGCGGGCCTACCGCCAATCGAGCTGTTGCACACGCCGCGCGATCAATGGGTATGCCAAGCGATGGCACGAATCTGGCAAAGCGAGCTTGGCGTAACCGTCAACCTCGCCGGCAAAGAAACCAAGACATTCGGTGAAGACAAAGCGAATCACCGATTCATGATCGCGCGAGGAAACTGGTATGCCGATTACAACGATCCAACGACGTTCTTGGATTGCCTTTCGACGGGAAACGGCAACAACGACAGCGGATACAGTAGCCTCGCCTACGACACATTGCTGGTGCAAGCATCGCAAACGCACGATCCGAGCGAGCGAATGAAGTTGCTACAAGAGGCAGAGGCGATCATCGTTCAAAATGATCTGCCGATCCTGCCGATCCTCCACTATACCAGCCCGATTGCAATCAAGGAGAACATAGAGGGGCTATCTCCAAATCCGCGCATGCTCTTCCCGTTCAAGCATGTGAGGGTAGTGCGATGATGCCAATGCTGGTCCGCAGGCTGTTTTGGGGTGCGGTGACCATCGCGTGTATTTACACACTCACTTTTCTGATGGTTATCACCGTCCCTGGAAACCCCTTTCGGCAAAGCGAGCGAAATATGCCGCCCGAAGCGGAACGCGCACTACGTGTGCGCTACAACATGGACGACAATTGGTCGTACTTCGTGGAATTTCTCAGCGGAGCGGTGCGCGGCGACTTCGGCCCCTCATTCACTTATAGCGACTGGACATGCAATCAGATCATCAGCGAAGCTTTTCCGATCTCCGCCATGATAGGACTGCTCGCAATCCTGATCGCCATCGTCATTGGCGTGCCGACCGGAGTTATTGCCGCGACTAAGCGTGATACGGCTTGGGACTTCGGCGCGCTCGCGCTGGTACTCGTAGGTATCTCGTTGCCGACATTTGTGACGGGAACGTTTCTTCTGATTCTATTCGCGGTACATTTGCAATGGGCACCGATCGGCGGATGGGGTACGCTTGCGCATTTGCCGCTTCCCGCACTAACCCTATCCTTGCCGTTCACCGCCTACATCGCCCGGTTAACGCGAGTGGGCATGTTGGATGTTATGGGCAGTGACTTCATCCGCACGGCGCGAGCGAAAGGTTGTGATGAACGAACGATCGTTTGGAAACATGCGTTCAAGATCGCGTTCCTGCCGGTGCTAAGTTATCTCGGACCGGCAACCGCACAGGCGATGACGGGGTCGTTCGTTGTCGAGAAAGTATTTGGCGTACCCGGACTCGGACAGCATTTTGTCAACGCCGCGTTGAACCTCGATCCGGGCTTGATCATGAGCACGGTGCTGGTTTTTTCGGCTTTGCTGGTAGCCATGAACGTCGCTGTGGATGTGCTGTACGCCTGGGCTGATCCGCGCATCACGGCTGCGGTATAAGCGGGCACCGGCAGTATTCGCAACTTCGCAGCCAAACAGGAAGCAAAAGCGCAATAAAGTGAACGATCGGCAGACACAAACAAACTCTTCGAAAATCGCTTTGCAGCCTACAGCATGGCGGCGGTTTTGCCGCAATCGCTGCGCCGTCACAAGTCTCGCCGTACTATCGAGCTTGATCCTCGTTGCCTTGATCACCTTGCCACTATCGACACGCTGGTACAACGTTCAATCGCTGGATCAGGGCGTTCGCAGGCCTCCCGCTCTCGCGCCGCACGTTGACAAAACGCCTTTCGCATTGGCGCTGCGACAAAACGAACCGGATGCTCACGCGGATGATGCGACATCCAACCGTGCAGATTTTGGGTACGAGTTCACCTCCTGGCTTGGGCACGACGATCTGGGCCGGAGCGTCTTCTATCGGATTTGGCCTGCACTACTCATCAGCCTCGGTATCGGTCTGGGAGCGGCGAGCATGTCGATTGCGATCGGCGCGACATGGGGTGCAGTCGCCGCACTGGTCGGCGGAAAGGTCGACATGTTGATGATGCGCTTCGTGGACGTGTTGTACGGCCTGCCTTACATACTCAGTGTGATCTTGCTCAAAATCGCCCTCACCAACCCGCTAACCGACTTATTGGGCGGGCAAACACGACTCGCCGGAGTGGTTATTCTCTTCATCGCGATTGGTGGAGTTAGTTGGCTTACCATGGCACGGGTGATTCGCGGGCAGGTACTTTCGCTGCGCGAAGAACCATTCGTCGAAGCGGCGCAAGCTAGCGGCGCAAGCATGGGCCGAATCCTCGTGCGGCACATGTTACCCAACCTCGCAGGCCCGATCATGGTATACGCCACGCTGGTGATACCTCAGGCGATTTTGCAGGAATCTTTTTTGAGCTTTCTGGGTATCGGCGTACCTGCACCAATTCCCTCGCTGGGCAGATTAGCTGCGGACGGCGTGCAGGCGGTCAATACATTTGTCGGCTACTGGTGGCTGATCGCGTTCCCATGCGGCATGTTGGTGCTTACGCTGATCGCGCTTAACTTCACGGTCGATGGATTGCGCGACGCGGTGGACCCCAGATCATGAACCAAGACCGCAACACCGCCGAAACCCTGCCCGCACCTGTCAATAGCGGAGACTCAGCCGCGCACGTCGTCAGCCGCACACCGCTTCTTGCCGTACGAGGATTATCCGTCTCCTTCCCCGCGGGAAACGACCGAATTCGTGTTGTGGATGATGTATCGCTCGACGTCGGCCGGGGCGAGACAGTGGCGTTGGTTGGGGAATCAGGGTGTGGTAAAAGCGTGACGTCGCTAAGCATCATGCGGCTTTGGCCTAAAAATTCAGCCACGATTGACTCGGGCCAAGCTCTTTTCCACGACCCGCCCGATTCATGTCAACCTGTCGATTTATTCACTGCCTCAGCGTCATCCCTGCGAAAAATGCGCGGTTCGCGCATCGCGATGATCTTCCAGGAACCCATGACATCGCTGAACCCTGTCTACACCGTTGGAGAGCAGATCGTAGAAGCGATGGAAGTGCACGGCTTCGCACGAAGGAGGAAAGCACGCAAACGGGCTATCACACTGCTGGAGCGTGTCGGCATAGCTGACGCTCAACGCCGCGTTGACGAATACCCGCACCAATTTTCCGGCGGGATGCGTCAGCGAGTTATGATAGCGATGGCGCTGGCCTGCGAACCCGTGATGCTCTTGGCGGATGAACCGACGACGGCTCTCGATGTGACTACGCAGGCGAAAATTCTCGAACTGCTCCAACAACTCCAGGAAGCGTTTGGGTTAGGCATCTTGTTGGTGACGCATGATCTTGCTGCAGTCGCCGGGGCGGCCGATCGCGTCTACGTCATGTACGCGGGCCGAATCGTGGAACATGGTCCCGCGAAAAAGATCCTCACCGACCCGCTCCACCCTTATACGCAAGGTTTGCTCGCCTGCTCACCGGGACTGGTGGATATGCCCGCACGGCTCCCGACGATCCCCGGCAAGCTTCCACCCGCCGCACATTATCCGCAAGGTTGCCGCTTTCACCCGCGCTGCGAGTTGGCTGCAAGGGTAGTGCAAACAAACAAAGACCTACCGGTGACCGCCCCGCTCGAATCCGCCGTCGGCCCCGTTCCGCGCCGATGCGTCGAAGGTCATACTGCATCCGGATGCACCGCCCCAAAGTTGCGTGAAGTGCGCCCGGGACGGTGGGTCGCGTGCTGGGAAGTGTGATTCTCCCCCCGGAAAGATATTCGTTTGACGGTTGGGCCATTTGCCGATTAGAACTCCACAAACTGGCGCCAAGCGAGTTCAAACGCGAGAACGCGGAGGCACACAATGCCACAAGACATGCTGGAAGAGATGTTCGAGTTGCAGGCGCAACTCAATAAGCGGATCGGCTACGACACGAAAGCACTGCACGACAAGTTCGATCCGACAAATGCCGGTATTTGGCTCAACGACTACATCACCGCCGCCTGCAACGAACTCGAGGAATTGCGCGACTGCACGTACTGGAAGCACTGGTGCGCAGAAGCAAAGGAAGGTCGGCGTTTTGAGGTGCATGACCTGCAAAACGCGCGCGTCGAAGTGATCGACCTCTTCTTCTTTTTGATGAGC
>JANQHN010000211.1 GCA_028282665.1 Phycisphaerae bacterium
GGCATTGCCGACGAGGTCTGGACTCGCTTGACCCGCCGCGTCGTCCACGCCGCAGCCCACTACCTCCTCACTCGGTACAAGCAATGGAAAAACAACCACCGACCGCTGCACAACACACCAATCGCCACCCAACCCAAATCAATACCGGCCAAACTGCGGCATACGCTACGATCCCTCGGCAAGACGTGGACCGCCCTTCGAAAACGTACAATATGATCTACTTTATCTCCGTGGTGAGCCCACGGCTTCTGCGGCAGGCACCCGAACTTCGATCCGCCCTACCGATTCCGACTATTTTGATGTATAAACAGCTTCGCATTCCGAAAATCGAAACATCGCACGGCTGCCCTTAACTTACGGAGGATCGGCTTTGAAAGGTCCGGTGCATCAAGCACTCTTCGTGTTCTACGTGGCCAACCAGGAGCGTAGCTGCACGTTTTATCGCGGGGTTCTCGGCGTCGAACCGACTTTGAACGTCCCGGGTATGACCGAATTTCCATTGGTCAATGGCGGGTGTTTGGGTTTGATGCCGGAAAAGGGCGCCGTCAGGCTCCTTGGTGAGGCGATCCCGGACCCCGCTTCGGCTTCGGGAGTACCCCGTGCAGAGCTCTACCTGATCGTCGATGACGCGTCGGCGTACCACAGTCGCTCGATCGCACTTGGTGCAAAGGAAATCAGCCCGCTTTCGAAGAGGGATTGGGGCGATGCAGCGGCATACAGCGCAGACCCCGACGGCCACGTTTTAGCATTCGCAACACGTTCCGATCGGGCAGTCGAATCGAGCTGAGAGGCACCGATTCCGCAAACGTCCACGAACTTCACGAACAAGGCGCTGGATGCTTGCCTGGGCCATTCGTGCAAGAAAACGAAAAAAGTAATTAGAACCAGCTTTGTACGTATCCACTGTGTGCTACTTACTTGAGCATGCCATCTTACGTTTGAATCATTGTGCGGAGGGACGCGATGGGGCTTGCCAAGAAGGGAACGAACAAGATCACGGTCGACGGAGTAGCCTATCGATGGGTTGTATCGCCGGACAGTGGGTACATGTGGGTCATTGTCGAACTGTCCCAGGAGTCGGGGCAGCGGCTTGAGGCGGGTGCGTTTCCATATGACGATCGCCCGGCCGACTGTGATGCCATAGCAGGTGACCAGATCGCTCATCGGCAAAATGAGATCACGCCACATGCCGTAAAGAAGATCATTGAACTCGCACTCAGTAAAGGGTGGAGACCGACCTTGAAAGGGCTGCCGCCGTTTCAACTTCGCGATACGGAAAAGCGCATCGCCCTCCCCCACCGGGGCGAGTCGCACGGCAACAATTGCAAATGATTTCCGGAGGCAAACTTGGTATCTGCTGTTTCACGACGATTTTCACACTTTCGAGTGACTTATGCCAAACCCGAAGATGCTAAAAGTCGGTGACCGAATTAAGTTTTTTGCGTTGCCAGAGGAATGGAAAGACCCAACCTTCACCATTTGCGACGAAGACGTAGCGTTCCTGGAAACCCTGATTGCCCGCACTTGGTCATCCCGTGTCTGCAGGATAGATGATAACGGCACGCCCTGGATCGAAGCGCGAATAAGAAGAAAAGGAAAACTCGATCATCACAGTTGGGCGATTCAAGAGAAAACTGGATGGCGGTTGGTCAATCGGCTCTGTTGATCAAGCTATTCGGAGTGAACCATGTCGGCAAATTTCGTTTCGCCCGACGCTGACTTACGAATGTGCCCCATCGCCCAGCCGCAAGCTTTATAGTCTTCGCTTCTTCTGCGATTCAGCGTTTGAAACGGCGTTTCGGATTCCCGCCTTGTGGGAATGGCGGAGAGACAAGGAGATAACGTCATGGAGAGATTAGACGATGTTAGTGATTCTGTCGGCCTGTTCGACAATTGAAAAAAACGGCGGGCCGACGACTTTTTATCGCCGGCCCGCACGCCGTGCCCCCGACTCTCCCAGATTGTCTGTGTCAGGTTCCGACCTTTCGTGGTCAACTCGTTTTAGCCGAGCAGCGCCAGAATTTGGCCTGCCTGCTGATTGGCGAGACCAAGCAGCGAGATACTCGACTGCAAGAGGACCGATTGCCTGTTCAATTCCGCGGTGGCGGTGGCGTAGTCGGTGTCGCCGATAATGCTGGTTGCTTCCTGCAAGCCCTTCTTGGTCGATTGCAACGCGTTGATCGTCGGCTCGACCTGGAACTTCTGGAAACCACCAAGCCGTGAACGTATGCCCGCGACCTCAGACAACGCCTCGCTGATCGTGTTCAACGCGCCTGAAACGTCGGTATCGAGTGCGACGCTACCACCGGATCGCAGTTCGCTAAGCCTCGACGTTCCATTTCCACCGCCAAGGGCGTACGTCGCGAGCGAATCGATACCGATCGTCGACCGCGTGGATGCGGTCGTGCCGAGTTGGAACGTCGCCCCTCCGGATGCCTTCACGGTGAAGGTGGTCGAAGTCGATTGGACCGCACCGGTACCGTAGTTTGTACCGAGAGTGAACCCGAAACTCAGGCCGTTGGCGCTGTAGCTAACGTCCAGACCGTCCGTACCGGCGGTCTGGCCGTTGATGGTGATGTTGGCATCGACGCCGCTGGTTTTCGTAGTGTTACGGATATCGTTGGTCGTAGCCGTATCATTCGTCGCCGACGAATCACCCATGTTCCCCCCGGAAAGCACCTCAACGCTCACGAAAGCGTCTGAGCCGTACGTGGTCGAATTGACCGTGATGGACGTCGAACCCTGGATGGCCGAGACACCGGTCTGGTCTTTTGCGCCGTTGATGGCTGTAACGATCTCCGCCTGAGTCATACCGGAAGTGAGAGTCAAGGTGGCGGTTCCGAGCGCTCCGGTGATGGCCACTTCGGTGGTACCTGAAGTCACGGCGGTACCACCTGCGGACGCCGCAAAGGTCGCTGTTGCGACCTGTGCCGAAGCGACGCGCTCCACGGTAATGGTCGTATCGCTGGTCGCCTGGCTTCGCGAGAAGACGCGGAGACTATCGATGTTGGTATTGCCCGCAACGCCATCCACCTGCACCGAATACGTGCCGTCGAGGAGGCGGTTGCCGTTGAAGTTTGTGGTCTGAACGATTCGGTCGATAGCCGCGAGGGCGTCGTCTACCTGCGATTGGTTCGCAGAAATTTCCGCGTCAGTCAGGTTGGCCTCGCTGGAAGACTGCATCACGAGGGTCTGCACCTGGCTTAGCAGGCTTTGGATTTCGCCGACGGCGGTCTCGGCAACAGAGAGCATGGATTGCGTTCGCTGGTTGCTGTTTAGCGACTCATCGACCGCAGTCAACTCGGAGTTGAGCGACGTCAAGGCAATCAAGCCGGCGGGATCGTCCCTTGCACTGTTGATCCGCTTACCGGTCGTGAGCTGGGTGAGGATGTTGCTCTGCGTCGTGCTGTTTCGGTTCAGAATGTTGAGCAGGCTGAATGTGTTTGTATTCGTAACCGTTAGTGCCATTGGTTGACCCCTTACTTGATGCCGCGATCCTGCGGGCTGGTTGATCGGGTACACTCACTCAATGGCAAAGCTAAGATATAAACCCCGCAAAGCTTTAAATTGGCAGCGAAGGTTCGGAAAAAGTGCCCGTACGAAGCGCCGACAGGCGAAATGGAAACTAAAAAAACATGGCGACTCAGGTCCGGATTCGTGAAACGGCGCGCGCAATGAGTGCCACATAGTGGCACTATAACGCTATCGGACGGCACGCCAGCCTGCGAGATTGGCCGAAAACGTTCCTGTTATGGGTCGACTCTACGGTTGATCGATGCTGCCCGTTTGGGAATCGGTTTCGTTCGATGCGTCGAACCAGCCGCGAATGATCCGCTCGATATCGGGCGGAACGCGGGTGAGGCGGTTTTGGACGGGCAATCCTGCTTCGCGGCATTTAACGACGAGCTGTTTGGGTTTGATGCCGAGCTGGTCGGCAAGTTCGTAGAGTTTCGGATCTTTGCTGGTTGGCATGCTCTTTCCCGGACGTATTCGGGCGTGCCGGCGACATGACCTTTGATCACCTAGAGCAAGCTCTAGCCAGGTGTAGCGTCCGACACCGTGTTTTGTACTGCCGGAAAGTCGCCATTCAACGCTACGTTTGGATTGAAACCGCTATAATCGAACGCTGGCATAGAAAAAGCCCGCGGAGACGAAAAAGCCTTCCGCGGGCTTATTTATATCAGGAACAGGTTTGTTACCGGAATCATCTCTCGCGAGAAGATCCACATCCCCGTAAAGGGTTGCCGAAAGTGCGCTGACCTCTACATGATCCGCAGATCATGTCTAGGTATCCCCTAGAAAGGAGGTGATCCAGCCGCAGGTTCCCCTACGGCTACCTTGTTACGACTTAGTCCCAGTCA
>JANQHN010000262.1 GCA_028282665.1 Phycisphaerae bacterium
CCGCAATCACGGTGAGACGCAACGGTACGTGTGCGAACGGATCGGCGGCAACTTCCGGCTGGACACGATGAAAGCGGCCATTTTGAACGTAAAACTCAAGCATTTGGACGAGTTCACTCGCAAACGCCGGGCCAACGCCGCCCTGCTTACGAAACTGTTGCAGGGTACGGTGACTACGCCCTATGTGCCCAAAGGGCATGAACCAGTCTATCACCAGTATTCGGTTCTTTGTGAGAGGCGCGATGAACTGAGGTCGCATTTGGCTGATGGCAGTATTGGTTCGGCGGTTTACTACCCCGTTTCCCTGCATCTGCAGCGGTGTTTCCAGTCATTGGGATACAAGCAGGGCGACATGCCGTTGAGTGAGAACACATGCAAAAAAATCCTGTCTCTTCCCTGTCACCCGATGCTGGAAGAATCCGATATACACCGGATAGCGGATCGAATTCACGCATTCTACGGCACGACCAAACCCGCCTAAATCGGGAGGCCGTCAAGCTCAGCCTCGCGGACGGATACGAGGCATTTTCAGCGTGAATCGTTCAAGGAGGAATCCTATGCGTACGCTCGTTACCGGTGGTGCCGGCTTTCTAGGCAGCCACCTCGTAGACCGCTTGCTCAAGGACGGTCACGAGGTCATCGCGCTGGATAACCTGTTCACCGGCTCCAAGGCCAACATTGCCCATCATCATGAGAACCCCTACTTCGAGTTCATACGTCATGATGTGGTGCAGCCGATCCTGCTCGAAGTGGATTGGATCTTCAACCTCGCCTGTCCCGCCTCGCCGATCCACTATCAATTCAACCCCGTCAAGACGGTGAAAACGTCGGTCATGGGCGTGTTGAATATGCTGGGCATGGCGAAGCGGGTAAAGTGTCGCATCCTGCAAGCCTCCACCAGCGAGGTATACGGTGACCCTCTGGATCACCCGCAGAAAGAGACCTATTGGGGCAACGTCAACACGATCGGTCCGCGGAGTTGTTACGACGAGGGCAAGCGCGTCGCTGAAACCCTTATGATGGACTACCACCGCCAAAGCGCGGTCGATATTCGCATCATCCGGATTTTCAATACCTATGGTCCACGAATGGCAGTGGGAGACGGGCGCGTCGCGTCCAACTTTATCGTACAAGCTCTTAAAGACGAGAAGCTCACAGTCTACGGAGACGGTTCGCAAACCCGGTGTTTTTGCTATGTGGACGACCTGATCAACGGCATGGTCGCAGCGATGGAGCACGAGGGTGAAGACGCCCACGAACCCATCAACCTGGGTAACATCCAGGAAATCTCGATGAATCAGCTTGTGGAGGAAATCGGCAGCGTGATTGGCCGCAAGCTCCATATTGAGCACAAACCGCTTCCGGGCGATGATCCCGTTCGGCGCCGCCCTGACATCAGCCGAGCCAAGGAGCGGCTGAACTGGCAGCCGCGCACGCCACTCAATGAAGGCTTGACACACACAATCACTTACTTCAAGGAACGGCTGGGGCTCGACTGACTCGCTCCGAACGACCCATAAGCGTTACACTTCATTTCGCAGTGCATCAGGACAGCTCGCACAATCAGCTTGTGTGCGCTATCATTTTACAGGTTTTGGCAAGTACAAAATGTACTGGGGCGAGTTCCAGCTAGCCATGTGCAGCATTCGGCCCTTTGAATGATAACGTTAGAAGCACGCCAGTAGGCGCTGCACCTAGCCGATACGGTTATTGGCAAGCGCAGGATGAAACACCCGGATGAGCACCTCCAAACTTCTTAACTTGATCAAGCAGCGTGTCGTGGTTTTCGATGGCGCGATGGGCACGAGCTTGCAAGCATTCGACCTGCCCTTGGTTGATTACCAGGGGCTTGAGAATTGCAGCGAAATCCTGACCGTCACCCGACCGGACGTCATTACGGAGATTCACCGGTCCTTTCTGTCCGTCGGATGTGACGCGGTACTGACCAATACATTTGGCGCAAACAAGGTCGTTCTCGACGAATTCGATTTAACCAATCGCACACACGAGTTGAACGTCAAAGCAGTAGAACTTGCCCGTCAAGCCTGTAATTCTTTTTCGACCGCAGACAAACCACGATTCGTGATCGGCTCGATTGGTCCGGGCACCAAGCTGCCCACTTTAGGTCAAACGACTTGGAATACGCTCCTCGACAGTTACACGGAGCAAGCCAGAGGTTTGCTGGACGGCGGAGTAGACGCGCTGCTCATCGAAACCTGCCAGGACATCTTACAGGTGAAATCGGCGATCGTCGCCGCGATCGACGCCCGCAGGGAGAAGGGCATCGACGTTCCGATCTTCTGCACGGTTACAATCGAAACAACGGGCACGATGCTCGTCGGTACGGACATCGCTGCGGCAGTCACCGCACTACGAGCTTATCCGGAGGTTGCGGGAATCGGTCTGAATTGTGCGACGGGTCCCGTCGAGATGGGTGAACACGTTCGCTTTTTGGGAACGCACAGCGACCGTATTCTTATTGTCCAACCCAACGCAGGATTGCCTCAGTTGGTGGATGGCAAACCCCACTACGCCTTGACTCCTGCCGAACTTGCCAAATGGCTGAGGGAATTTGCCGAGGCAGACGGCGTAAACATCGTAGGCGGATGCTGCGGCACCACACCCGAACATCTCGCCGCCGTCGTGGATGCGGTCACCGATCTGAAACCCAAGCAGCGCAGCGTTACTATCGAACCTTCAGTGAGTAGCGTCTATCAGTCAGTCACATTGCGTCAGGACACGGACGTGCTCGCGATCGGAGAACGAACAAACGCCAACGGTTCCAAGAAATTCCGCGAACTGCTCGCCGCCGAAAACCTCGACGGCATGGTCGAGATGGGCCGCGAACAGGCGAATCATGGTAGTCACCTGCTAGACGTATGCGCAGCTTACGTCGGCCGCGATGAAGCGAAGGACATCAGCGCGCTCATTCCAAGAATGGCTACCGACGTGACCATTCCGCTGGTTATCGACAGCACGGAAACAGAGGTCATCGAAGCGGCCCTAAAACTCGCAGGCGGCAAGAGCGTTATCAATTCCATGAACCTGGAAGATGGCGAGGGAAAGATTGACGCGATTTGCGGCTTGTCGCGGCGATACGGATCAGCCATCATCGCCTTAACGATCGACGAAGAAGGCATGGCCCGCACAAGAGATCGCAAAGTCGCCATTGCGAAACGCATCTACGAAATCGCCACGAAACGACATGGTATCGATCCGGCAGATCTCATCTTCGACCCACTGACGTTTACTATTTGCACGGGCAACGAGGACGACCGGAAGTTGGCATTGGAAACACTGGAGGCGATCCCGCAGATCAAAAAGGAATGCCCCGGCGCTCATACGTTACTGGGTGTGAGCAATGTCAGCTTCGGACTCCAATCTCCAGCGCGTAAGGTGCTCAACAGCGTCTTCCTGCATCACGCGCGGGAATGCGGACTGGACGCTGCCATCGTCCACGTCGCCGGTATCATGCCGCTGTTCAAGATGGAAGAGGAACACCGGCGTATCGCTGAAGACCTGATCCATGACAAACGTCGTGACGAGTACGATCCGTTGCAGGCACTGCTAGCTGTCTTCGAGAATGTCGACACCTCCACAGTCGCGGAGGTAGAAGAACCCAAGTCGATCGAAGAGAAGCTAAAGCGACGCATCATCGATGGGCAGCGCGGCG
Source organism: Phycisphaerae bacterium (assembly GCA_028282665.1). Classification (GTDB taxonomy): domain Bacteria; phylum Planctomycetota; class Phycisphaerae; order UBA1845; family UBA1845; genus JANQHN01. The sequence goes on from JANQHN010000262.1 coordinate 3,674, forward strand.
GATTGGACGTCGACCTTGAAACCGCCATGCTGCAATACCCGCCGCTGACCATCATCAACGATATTCTGCTCGACGGTATGAAGACGGTGGGCGACCTGTTCGGCGCCGGGCAGATGCAGTTACCATTCGTGCTCCAGTCGGCGGAAACGATGAAAGCAGCCGTACGCTTCCTCGAACCGCACATGGAAAAGAAAAGCACGAAAGGTAAAGGAACCATTGTGCTCGCGACGGTGCGAGGTGACGTCCACGACATTGGCAAGAACCTCGTCGATATTATTCTTACGAACAACGGCTACGAGGTTATCAACCTGGGTATCAAACAGCCGATCAACAATATCATGAAAGCGTACCGTGAGCATGAGGCGGACGCCATCGGCATGTCCGGATTATTGGTGAAGTCCACGCTTGTGATGCGGGAAAGTCTGGGTGTTCTCAACGAACACGAGATTGACGCTCCGGTGATTCTGGGCGGGGCGGCGCTAACGCGAAAGTATGTTGAACAGGATCTTCGCGAAATCTACGATGGGCATTTGCACTATGCGAAGGATGCTTTCGAAGGCTTGCGCACGATGGATGCCATAGTGTCCGGTCAAAGCGCCGAGTTGATCCGCAACACGCTCCATGCGACGGTCAAGACCGAAACACTCGCAACCACCGGTACACAACGTACTGAATTGATTTCACAACTCGCTAAAGATCGAAGCACGCTCGACTCCGGTAATCCAACTGATTTGCCTCAGAGCGAATTGTCCTACACACCGCCGCAATCCAATATCTCCCGCAGTGAACTCGTCCCAAGGCCGCCGTTTTGGGGGAGCCGCATAATCGAAAAAATCGAACCTCGCGCACTCCTGCCGTATCTCAATGAAAACATGTTGTTTCAAGTACAATGGGGATATCGCAAAAATCGGCGATCGCCTGAGGAATTCAAAAAGTACATCAACAATGAGGTCCGCCCGGTTCTTAACAACCTCATCACGCGCTGTGAGGAGGAGAGCATCCTCAACATGCAGGCTGTGTACGGTTTTTGGCCCGCGCAGGCCGATGGGGATTCTCTAATTGTCTACGATAGTGAGAACCACACGGAACGAATCGAAACCTTCGATTTCCCGCGTATGGGCAAACCTCCCTATTGGTGTTTGAGTGATTTTTTCAAACCGGTCGGATGCGGCGAGATGGATGTCGTAGCCTTCAGCGTCGTCACCGCAGGCCGGGAGGTCAGCGATGTCGCGCGCCGCTGGTACGAAAAAGACGAGTACACGGATTACCTGCACCTTCACGGGTTGGGCGTCGAATTGACCGAAGCGCTTGCGGAATTCATCCACAAACAAGTCCGCGCGGAATGGGGCATCGGCGACAAGGACGCCCGCAACATGCAAGGCATCTTCAAGCAACACTACCAAGGTTCGCGGTACAGTTTCGGTTATCCCGCCTGTCCGCGACTCGAGGATCAAGTAAAACTCTGGTCACTGCTCAATCCGGAGAGAATAGGGGTTTCTTTGAGCGAGGAGTTTCAACTCGAACCCGAGCAAACCACCACGGCTTTAATCACGCACCATCGACAGGCGAAGTATTTTAACGTCCGTTAACGCTCCTCCATTTTCAGGCCGATAAAAAATGCACGGCGTGGTTAAGTACAACCGTGGTTTCCCGTTCGCAGATTGCGCCGCACGCATAAATAAGTTCGTCGCACCGATGACCATCGAACATTGCACGAAACCCGCCCACAGGCAAGCAAGTTATGCCCGAACCACAAAAAACACTGTAGTGTGTAGAATCGCGCTTGTCGTTGCTATTGCGTCGAGCTATAATTAAAAAACCATCTCGGGGTGTGGAATACAGTAAAAGGAGGAAACCATGTCCGCCTACTCCAATCGACCACCCGTTGCAAATTCGACCCTGATGCAACTGTCCCGAAGCGAGTTGGATGCCGTTGCCAAGCAACTCGCCATTGCGCACGAAAAGCACCTGACCTCACTGGAAAATGAACTGGGCGATCGCCTCTATCACATGATCGATAGTTTTAGGCGCACGTATGGGGTCGAATACCATCCGCATTGCCTTGATGATCGCGCGGATCTATCGCTTTAGACGGGAAAGAAAACAGTTTCCGCGCGAAATGCGACGACCGAACGCGCAGGCTATCATCGCGAAGCTTCCCGATCGAACTCGCCGTGCCGAGTTGTGTCCGCGTAGCTATGCAGCATGCCCGGGCAATCACACAAGATCTTCCAGGACGCGCGCGACAACTTGCTCCTTGACTTCCTGAATCTCCCCAACCGGCCTTGCACCTGCAGCCCGCTTGTGCCCACCTCCACCAAACGACTGCGCTATCCGCGATACATCCACATCACGCGTAGTATCCCCGATCGGAACTTTACTGCGAAAACTCACCCGGATCACTCCCGTCCCCTGGTCGATTATCAAGATAGACACTTCGACAGACCTTATGCGTAACGGTTCGTTAATCATATCTTCCGCGTCGGACATACGGGCCTTAAGCTCTTCAAAGGCAGACGCCGACACGCTCATAACCGCAAGTTTGTCACCCGCGTAAAGCTCCAACGTATCCAAAAGTCTGCTTTGCAGGCGCAGTCTCGCGGGCGTATCCGTCTGGTAAAGATGGCGGTAAACGTCATTGGCACTTACGCCGCACTCCATAAGGTGCGAGGCGGCGACCATCGTGCGCGTATCCGTGTTGGCATGCGCGAACCACCCGGTATCCGTTGCGATCCCGACGAAAAGTGCGTGAGCGGCAACCTCATCCAACGACCACTCCAACATGCGTGCCCACTCCGTCAGTATCAGACAAGTCGCAGAGGCGTGCTCATCAATCACGTAGTAATCCGCAAGTTCATCACGCGTCACGTGATGATCCACGACAAATTTAGGCACACTCACTCCCTGCAGCCAATCAGCCAACGGATCGAGCTGTTTGTAGGAACAAGTATCCAAGACGATTACACCATCCACACCATCAAGATCATCGAAGGTCACATCCTTAAGCCACACTTTCATAGGTTCGTAGCGCGTTAAAGCCACATAACGAACGGGGGTCGGATTGAACTGCACGCAAAGCGGCTCGATGTTTCGTACTCGAAATAACGACCTCATCCCCATCATCGCACCAATCGCATCACAATCGGGCCGGGCGTGCGCAAGCACTAGTGGCTTTTTAAGAGCGAACAATGCACTAGAAACTTCGGTCAGATGTGACTTATCTAGTGGACTATGCAATACCAACGTCCTTTCATGGATGGTTTACTCACACCTCGCCTTGGCGAATTCTTCTCGCACGCGCATAACGTCATTATCCATTTGGGCGATAAGCGCCTCGGTCGAATCAAACTTAATCTGGTCTCGCAACCGTCCACGGAACTCGATTTCGATGTGCAGACCATAGACATTTCCCCGGAAATCAAGGAGGTACGCTTCGACTTGCCTAGGAGCCTGCCCGGTATCGTCGAACGTCGGCGTACGACCAACGCTCAACGCACAAGGGTACCGCTCTTTGCCGCCCACGCCCAGCCTCGCCACCGCCGCATACACCCCATCCCCCGGCACAAGTTGATCAGTTTCGCCCAGGTTCGCTGTTGGATAACCCAATCCCCGACCTCGTCCTTTGCCCGTGATGACCTTCCCCTCCAGCACATAAGGCCTACCCAGGCAAAGCGCCGCCCGTTTGATTTTTCCTTCCATCAACAACTTGCGCACGACCGAACTCGATACGAGCACTCGCTCTCCCTCGTCGATCTCCAAATGCACGGGCTCAAGGGTGTGAACCTCACATCCCCTTCTTGCGGCTTGTTCTTTAAGCAGTTCCGGTGTACCGCGCCGCCCCTTGCCAAACCGAAAATTCGGCCCTTCCACGATATGAGTCGGCGAGAACCGCTTGAAAATCACATCGTCAATAAAATCCTCCGCTTCACGCTCAAATAGTTCAAGCCCGCTTTTTGCGACGACGACCACGTCTGCCCCGGCCCGCCCTAGTTGAGCGATCTTCACTTCCAGACTGCAAAGCTGTTTTGGAGAGCGGTCGGGCGCAATAACGCTCAGCGGATGCGGATCGAACGTCAAAACGACAACAGGCCCACCCGTGTTGGCAGCAAAAAGTCCCGATTGGGCGAGCAACTGCTGATGCCCGCGATGGACCCCATCAAAATTGCCGATGGTAAGGACGGATGATGTCAGCGGAGGATCGACCGCTTCAATGCCTTGATAGACTTTCACAAACGTTGCTCCGCATCCAAGCGCCAGCTTCAAATTTCATAAGACAAGCTTTACAGAATAGGGCGTGGATCTGGAGTTGGCAACGATCACGCTGTCATTGCTTACCTGCGATACATCATGCTTTCCATGACAGGCTGTACGAATACAATTGGAGCAGGCAAGCTCATGGAGGAACAAAGTCAACCACCGATTAACGTCGCCCTTTGCGTGACCAATGAGACCATGAACCGGGTCGGTCGCGTTATGCGCCACCTTGCGGTCGGACTGGTCGACGCGGCCGTGCCGTTGCGTCTGCTCAGCTCCGATCCTCGTGTGGAATCACTCTCTCTTGGACCTATTCAGACCATTATTCATCAGCCCATCAAATGGCCTGTGGCGGGACGGCGCTTGAAGCGACTGCTCGAAGTGCTCGCTCATCAACCGCCAACCATCGTCCACGCCATGTCACAAGGCTCATACCGGACTGCAGGTGCAATCGCCGAACACTTTGACGCCGATCTAATCCAACATGTTTCGTCCATCGCGGATATAGACGCCGTAAATCGCGGAACCGGTCGCCCCGCCGCCAAACTCATCGCGACAAGTCGGCCGCTTAGCGAAATGCTCACCCATCAATTGCGCATCAGCGCCGATCGTGTTGAACTCATTCGCCCAGGCCTCATGACCTCGCCGCAACTCGCATGCTTTTCCGATTCTATCGACCTACCCTCTATCTTATGTACTTCAAGCCTGGATCGCACATCCGGGGTTGAGCTTTTGATCGACGCCATCGCGTCACTTCGCAAACGTAAAATCGAGGTAATGGTCTTCTTGCTGGGCAAAGGCCGTCACGAATCGGCACTGCGGAAAAACATCCGACAAAAGGGCTTATTGTCCTCGTTTACAATCGCAAGCCCGTTGGGCAATTTAATGCAAGCGATGGACAGCGCGGACATTTTCGTCAGACCTTGCGAGGAAACCGCCTTCTACACGAGCAGCCTGCTCGCCATGGCAGCTGGAATGGCAGTAGTTACTTACTCCAATGAAGCCTGCGACCACTTCATCGATGGGAAAACGGCCATTTTGTGTCACGACGATTCTCCCGAAGCACTCGCGAACGCGCTTGAACGATACATCAACGATGTGGGCTATGCACGACAGATGGCCCGCCATGCGCAAGAACACGTCAAGACAAACCACTCGATGAGTCGTATGGCGGAATTGACTGCGACGATCTATCGCCAGTTGGCATTGCAGCGTGCGACCCTCGCACTGAAAGGAAACTGACGCTTTGCAACCGCCTGTCGCGTCTACTCACAGCCCGCCGACCGTCAGCCCGCAAATACTGTCAACGCTGAAAGCGGAACTTGAGGGTGACGTGCGTTTCGATCCGGTGACGCGTACGCTCTACGCTACTGACGCAAGTATTTATGAGATCCTGCCCGCCTGCATCCTGTTTCCCAAAACTGTTGAAGAGGTGCAACAGGCTGTTCGTGTCTGCGCAAAACTCGGCGTGCCCATTATTTCGCGTGGCGGAGGAACGGGACTCACCGGTGGTGCAGTGGGTTGGGGTGTGCAAGTGGATTTCTCTCGGCATATGAACGAGATTGGCTTTTTTGACTCAAGTGCTCGTACCGTGGAAGTGCAGCCTGGAGTCGTCTTAGATCAACTAAACAAGTATTTGAAGACGCATGGCGTGCACTTCGCTCCTGATGTAGCCACTAGCAGCCGCGCCACCATTGGCGGCATGATCGCGAACAATTCCTGCGGCGCGCACTCCGTGTTGTTCGGCCGTACCGTGGACCACATCGTCAGTCTGGATGCATTGCTCTCCACTGGCGAAATTGTTCGTTTCAATCGCGCCACGCAAACTCAATCGCACCAAATCACCGAAAAATTGCGCCGTATCCGCGATGAATACTGGGAAGAAATAGATAGATGCTTTCCGAAAACTCACAGGAGCAACGCCGGCTACGGGCTCGACCGACTCGGTCCTCCAGAGGTACCCATCGATGTGACCAAAGTCATCTGCGGCAGTGAAGGAACATTGGGAATCATTGTCGCCGCGAAACTCAATCTCACCCCACTGCCAACGCGAAAAGCCTTGCTTCTACTGCACTTCGATCAACTTCGCACCGCATTGTCAACCGTCCCCGCCATCCTGGAGCATAAAGTCGCTGCCATCGAACTCATCGACCGCACGATCATCGCCGCCGGAAGAGTCAATCCTCTCATCGCAAAACAAGCAACCGTGGTCGCCGGTAATCCTGAAGCCCTTCTGATCGTCGAGGTCACGGCTGAGGCAGATACCGAACTGAACTCCTTTTTGTCCGCACTTCAAAATGACGCCCGAATCGTCGAACGAGCTTATGCTACCGTGCCAACTGTCGACGAATCCACGCAGGCAGATGTCTGGAGTCTTCGTAAACAGGGGCTAGGGTTGCTGATGTCCAATCCCGGCGACTCGCAACCCTACGCTTTCATCGAGGATTGCGCGGTCGATCCAACCGTCCTTCCCGATTACATCGCCCGTATCGACGCTTTTTTAAAGAGCGAAGGCGTGGAGCATATCACCCACCACGCTCACGCCAGCGCCGGTTGCCTGCACGTCAGACCTGCCATCAACCTCAAGGAGGGATCAGAAATTGAGCGTATGCGGCGCATTGCCGAAGGCGTAAGCGAGATCGTACGGGAATTCGGCGGTACAACGACAGGCGAACATGGAGACGGAATCGTACGCTCGTGTTGGCTCGAGCGACTTTATGGTTCACGAATCATCCAGGCATTTCGAGAAGTGAAGGAAGCGTTCGATCCCGCAGGGATTATGAATCCGGGAAAAATTGTCAATCCGCTACCATTTACTGAGAATCTTCGGTTTGGCGCAACTTTTCACTCCAAGCCACCAAAGACCTATCTGGACTTTTCACTCTACAACGGCCTGCAAGGCATGGCCCAGATGTGCAGTGGCGTGGGCGTGTGTCGTCAGCGTGATGAGGGGACCATGTGCCCCTCCTATCGCGCGACCGGCGAAGAAAAAGACAGCACGCGAGGGCGAGCTAACGCGCTGCGCATCGCCCTATCGAACAAGGGCCTGATTGATGGATTGGATGATCCAGCCCTTGCGGACGTGCTCGATTTATGTCTTTCCTGCAAAGCCTGCAAAAGCGAATGCCCCACCAACGTGGACATGACCCGCATGAAAGCGGAATACCTCAACAGGCGCAATCAGCGAGAAGGCGTCCCGAGGCGTTCACGGCTGATTGCAAATATGCCGCGTCTTGCGGCGTTGGGCAGTCGATTTCCCTGGCTGGCCAACACCGTCATGTCGTCCAGTTTGGCGCGAAAAGTCATGGAAAACCACTTCGGCTTAGACCGCCGCATCGCCCCTCCACACTTTGTACGCACCACGTTTCGCAAGTGGTTCGCTCGCCACAGCAAGCGTCTCAAATCGGCTTCGACGCGCGGCGATGTGGTGTACTTCGTAGATACCTGGACCAACTACTTCACGCCGCATGTCGGAAAATCGGCGGTCAAACTGCTCGAAGCGGCCGGTTACCGCGTCGTGTGCCCGCCCACGGTGTGCTGCGGCAGACCGATGATTAGTCACGGCCTGCTTCCTGAAGCCAAGTGCCAAGCGGAAGCCAATCTACGAATCCTCGCAAGATATACAAACTCCACCACGCCCATTGTCGGCACCGAGCCAAGCTGTGTATTCACGCTCGTCGATGAATACCCGCAATTGCTTCGCTCCCACCTTATGCGAAAACTTGGCGAAAGGACGTTCACCATCGAGGCTTTCCTGTGGAAAGTACTCTCCGAAGACCCAGAGGCTCTGCGTTTCCACAAGAGCGATATCGAATTGCTCTACCACGCGCATTGTCATCAGAAAGCGATGGTCGGCACACATGACGCGAATGCACTCATGAAGACGGCTTTTAACGAGCGAGCAACCGAGATACCCAGTGGATGCTGTGGCATGGCCGGTTCGTTCGGACACGAGGCCGAACACTACGACATCGCCAGGAAGATCGCCGAAGAAACGCTCATACCTGCCATCGAAGCTCGAGGTAATGCGAAGGTGGCCGTCTCCGGCTTTAGCTGTCATCAACAAATCGAACATCACACGAGTGCCAAACCACGACACTTGATCGAATACCTGGCTGATGCACTTGATTCGTGACCCGTTTTCCTATTGCAATTTTTGTCTACTATTCCACGTTAACGTTCATCCTGCGATGAGTTCGGTGTTACTACGCGCCGGACTCGCTACCGCGCGTAAAGAACTCTCCACTCCCTCCCCGCCGCAGTACGTTCTTTCGGTTACTTTCTTCGGATTTCGGCCTCGTTTATTCCCGTAATGCGTTATCAATGAGGTCCTCCTTTGTAATGGGCGCGCATCACCTCTTTGACGTACGCTTTATGTGTACCGATAACAGGAGGACGCTATGAACGATCACAAATTAGAACTATACCTACACGAGGAGGTACTGTTACTCGCCCTGCGAAATGAGGAAGGAACCGCACCGTTCGGCTCAAACTACGCTTTTTCCCTGGCGGCAGCCGTGATTGCGGAACTAATGTTGAATCGAAGAATCCGTATCGCGGACAAAAAGAGAAGTCTGATCGAAATGACAGACGCTTTGCCAGTGGGCGATTCAATCCTGGACGATTGCCTTGAGCGTATTGTCAAAGCTCGACGTCGTGCACGCATTGAAACGTGGGTCAATCGATTTGTCGCATTGCGTCTAACCGATCGCGTTGCCCGATCACTCTGCCGTAAGGGTGTGTTAAAGGCTAATGAGGATCGAATTTTATGGATTTTTAAACGACGGATTTATCCTGAACTTAACCCCGAGCCGGAACGTAATTTAATCGAGCGGCTTCGATCGGCCATCTTCACCGATCAAAAGGACATTTCACCACGAACGGCGGCTTTGCTTTCACTCGCAAGGCCAACCGGACTATTGGAAATGGCCTTTGATCGAAACGATCTCAAAAAACGACAGGATCGTCTCGCGAAGGTATGCAACGGATTAGTTTTGGGCCAAGCGACATCCGAATCAATCGAGGCCGCCCAGCAAGCCGCCATGATCGCAGCAAGCGTCGCGGCCTCTACTGTAGCAATTACGACGGCAACCACGTAACAGCCACGGCGAAGCCAAGCCGTCACAACTTGTATAACATCGTACGCCCGCAACCGTTCGAACCAGAT
>JANQHN010000290.1 GCA_028282665.1 Phycisphaerae bacterium
CGTAACTCGTTCGGAACTTCAGTCGACCTAGCAGATCAAGCTGCTTGCGGTGCAGTCCGCCCACGCCTGCTTCAACCGCGGCCCGCTTGCCGGTTTCTAGGATGTCTTCTTCCACTTCCTTGCGGACTTGGGAAACAAGCTCCTCAATTCTTCCGGGATGAATTCGTCCGTCCTGAATGAGCCGTTCCATCGTGATGCGCGCTGTTTCTTTTTTGACCGGATTGAAGGAACTGACGAGCACCACGCCGGGCGTATCGTCCACGATGACGTCCACGCCGGTCGCTCTCTCGAATGCGCGAATGTTTCGCCCTTCGCGGCCAATGACTCGGCCTTTCATATCGTCAGAAGGGATATCCACCGTCGATACCGTCGCCTCGGCGGTGTGATCGGCCGCATATCGCTGGATCGCGGTGAGGATGATATCCCGCGATCTGCCCATCGCTTCATCCTTGGTCGTGCTGACTGTTTTTTCGACAAACTCCGCAGATTCATGCTCGAGCTCGTTTTTTAGGTGCTCCAAAACGGTCGCTTTGGCTTCGTCCGCAGACATGCCGCTGATTCGAAGCAACTCTTCACGCTCCTGTTTGAGAATTTTCTGGATTTCTGTTTCCTGCTGGGCGACTTTTTCGAGTCGTTGTTCGACCTTGGCTTGGGCGTTTTCGAGATTGCGTTCCTTGGTGGCGAGCGTTTCAAGCTTGGCGTCGACGTTGTCCTCGCGTTTGACCAGGCGTCTTTCGAGCTCTTTGAGCTCGCCACGCATCGAATCTCCTTCCGCTTTTAGTTGCTCCTCACGCTCGAGATATTGCCGCTTGGCTTCCACTTCAGCCTTTTGAACGAGCACTTCAGCGGTGGATTCCGCTTCCTTAATAGTTCGCTCGGCTTCATCACGGGCCGCGGTGAGTCGTGCCCGATCCCAGAGCCTTTGGATCAAAAACAGGCTCAACGCGCCGGTTGCCACACACAAGCCCGCAAGGGCCACGGCCCAGGGCACGGGTACATTGGCAAGAATTGTCGATGTGAAAATGGGAATCATCGTACAGCCTTTATGTAAGAGATCACCGTCGTGTTACGATTGTCGGGGATCGCGACGGGCAAACAACGCGCGTCGAAATCGACAGACGTACACTCGGTGTGGATTCAGGAAGCCTCGTGACCGAGGCGCTGAAGGGCGGGAAGGAAGATGCCGGTCGCCCTTGGAGAACTCAGGCCTGCACTACACTTTGAGGTTCTTAGTGACGCATTAAAGCCATGTGCAAAAAGTTAAACAACTCTTCACGTTCGCTGGAATCCAAATCAGTTCGTGTCAAATCAAACGGCGCGAACTCATGGTGTTCCACTCAATCGGGTCGTCCCACGCAGGTGCCCGAGTTGGGCGCCTCACGATGCCGACCTGCCGCCCCCCATAATTGGAGGCTTGCAACGAACGAGGGAACGTACCTCAAACGGTAATGCGGCTCAGTAAAGGTCTGCCATGTAACACCTCTGTCATCGAAGTGTTCAAGTGCGAGCGCACCAACACTTGCATCGGCAAACCGTCATACAAGGGCACAGCGGTCCGACCTACGCTCCACGCTCCGAGGTCGCGAGATCAGCCAGTCTCCGGAAACGATTCATCAAGAGCACAAAGCCCGCTAATTGAATCGCGTTGTATAAAATTCACAGACGCGATACGGGTCTATCTCCTCATCGGCGCGAGTATAGACTTCGCCTAAGTACTGTCAAGCGAAAATGATAGGAACGCCATTAGCTGGCCTGAGAATTGCCTGCAAGGGGCGCCTCGATTTGCGGCGCAACGCAGCGGTCACTTGAACCCTTGCTCGTTGGGGTTGGCTTGGAGTGTTCTCTAAGATACAACGTGATCTAATTCGGCACCTCGGGCGGTATGCTGCCTGAGTGTGCGACAGTCTGAATCGTTAACACGCCGGAGTCCTTAATCACCACGGATTGAGAGTCATGATGCAGCTATCCTCACGGAGTCGATTTGTATGGATCGGAGTATGGGTGATCGCGCTGACTTGTACCGGAATTCAAACAGCGCAGGGACAGGCTGCCAAAGAACGCAAAGCCACGGTGAGTTTGGTCGCGAACGTAGCGGAAATTGCCGCTGGCAAACCGTTCGATGTAGCTATTCGATTTCAGATGAAGGAAGGATGGCACGTTTACTGGAAGAACCCCGGTGATTCCGGTATGCCGCCGCACGTGACTTGGAAACTACCAGCGGGCTTTTCCGCGAGCGAGCTACGGTTTCCCTTTCCCAGGCCGCATTCAGAAGGCGGCGGAGTCATCACGAATACCATCGAGGGCGATGCTTACTTCCTGGCCACGTTGATGCCTTCTGCGACGTTGGAATCAGGAAGCAAGATTTCGATCGCGGCGGATGTTTCCTACTTGATTTGCAAAAA
>JANQHN010000297.1 GCA_028282665.1 Phycisphaerae bacterium
ATTTTTATTGGCGAGAGCGCGGCGATGGATAAATCTGATGTAGGGTTTAGTACGAACGCGATGGGCGAAGAAGCCTTCCGCATACTAATCACATCTGACAACATCGCGATCGCTGGAGGGAAACCTCGCGGGACGCTATATGGTGTTTATACATTTGTCGAAGATTACTTAGGCGTGCGTTTTTTGACGCCTGACCACACACACGTGCCTTTGATAGGCAAATGGCATGGGGTAGCTCCGGTTGATCGTAGTTACGATCCACCATTGGTTTTTCGCTGGAGTTATTGGTATCCGACTAATACTTACCCCGTGTTCGCGACGCGAACACGGTGTAACACTGTATCGGTCGATCGTTCCGACCTTGGGGGGGTGTGCAAGTACCGACTCACCAATCATTCGCTTTATGAATACATAAATACCAAGGAATACGGCGAACAACACCCGGAATACTTCGCGCTGATCGACGGCAAGCGTCGGTCGAAGACCAAAAAAGGCAGTGAAACCGCCGACGGTAGCACCCGCGGCACGCAGCTTTGCATGAGCAACCCTGAGGTCATCCGCATCATTACTGAAAAGGTACTTAATAAACTCCGCCACGAACCCGATCTACGCTTTATTTCACTCGCACAAGGCGATAATAAGTATTATTGCCAGTGTAATAACTGTGCAGTCATCGATGAGCATGAGGAATCGCACATGGGTTCGCTATTGACTGGGATCAATGCGATCGCAGGTATTGTAGAACAAGATTACCCAGACGTGATGATTGGGACACTGGCCTACTGGTACTCACGCAAGCCGCCCAAAAATCTCCGCGCCCGTGACAACGTGCAAATTCAATTGGCCAACATCGAGTGCAGCATCACCAAGCCATTACTCGATTCGAGCAGCGAGCGTAACGTAGAATTCGTCGAAGACCTGGCGAAATGGCAACAAAAGGCAAATAACATCAATGTATGGACGTATAGCACAAACTTTAATAACTATCTACTACCCTGCCCAACCCTGAGTGTCTGGGAGTCGAATATCGAATTCTACGTCGCCCATGGAGTCAATCAATTGTTCGTGCAGGGTGCATATCAATCTCCCGGCGGCGCATTCGGTGAATTGACAAATTATGTACTTGGCAAATTACTTTGGAATCCTTCTCTAGACAGCGATGAACTTATCGATGAGTTCTTACGCCTTCACTATGGCCAAGCCGCGCCGCCGATCCGTCGCTATCTGACCCTACTCCTGGACCACGCCGCGGCGGAGGGTATCGATCAGAACTGTTCCGGTGATGCGGCCGACTTCGCGATCGATCAAGACATCGTTCAAAAAGGGCTTGACGCGTATAACGAGGCGATGTGCCTCGCAGAAAATGATGAGATCATAGAACGACTCGACATGGTGAACTTATGGGTAAACCGCGCGGCGATTGAAGATGCATGGCTTGCGGCTAAGTCCGGTGAGGTTGATCCGGAAATCCAGCAGCGCACACGACCACACATTCGCGAGCTATTCAAGATAGCTTCGAAACACGATGGTGTTATTTATTGGCGTGAAAGAAAAACTATGGACCAAGCGGAGCAGACACTTCGCGAGGGCTTTGGTCTTAAAGAAAACGAACCGTGGTGACTTGTAATCTCCCTAAAACTGAATGTGGCGGCGCAGCGGTTTGTGTGGCCTTGAATGCACCTTCGATCCACGAGTTCTGCACCGGATATCCATGACGGACTTCGTCGAGCGGCGTGGCCTATCTTGTGTGAATGCGTTTACTCTCTGATTCTGGGATTCGTTTGATCGTCGACGGCGTTGCCGTGGTGCTGGGTCAGGCTTATCAGTTGGCCCGGACTCGTTTAGCCGGTCTAGGTTCCCCGGTTTTGGATCGGCTGCTCCAGCGTGATCACCTGATTACCGAGATTGTGGCGGCGCAGCGACTTGTATGGTGTTGAATTGACTGCGTTTTCACCGGTTTTACACCGGATTTCCATGACAGGCGTCGGTGAGTCTCATGGCTTATCTTGTGACCATGCGCCTCCTTTCTAATTCCGGGATTCGGCTAATCATTGATGGTGTTGCCGTGGTACTGGGGCAGGCTTACCAGTTGGCCCGGGCTCGTTTGGCCGGCCTAGGTTCACCGGTTTTGGATCGTCTGCTCCAGCGTGATCATCTCAACACCGAGGTCGAGCTGTACCGGCGTGAACTGGCGATCTATCGTGCTCAGCGTGAGGCAGCAAAGCCGCACAAGCGGCCGACCTATGGACCGGAGCAGCGATGGGCGATCCTGCAGTTGATGAAGCTCAGAGGTTGGAATATCCCGGAGACGGCCGAACGCTTCGTGCTGCACCCGAATACGATCGGTTCGTGGCCCAAGGAAGTGGAATCGGGAGCGGCGGGGCGGTTGTTGGGTGATGTGACGTGGAACCGCATCGATGATGGCGTTCGATGGGTGGTGCATGAGCTGAGGCGGCTGTTCCCGGAGCCAGAGTTCGGAAGGCGCACCATTGCCAATCACCTCATTCGTGCGGGCGTCCGGATCAGCCCACGCACGGTGCAGCGAGTGCTACGCGAGGAGCAACCTGATCGTAAGCCGAGGAAGCCGCGGCTGGCGATGAAAGAAGCCGACGGGGGAGAGCCTCATGGCTTATTGCTCCCGTTTGAACCGAACCGGGTTTGGCACCTGGACCTGACTTCGTTGCGGGTGTTGTGGTACCGATATTCGATCGCGGGATTGTTGGGTGGGGCGACGCGGAAGTTGCTGGCGATCAAAGTGTATCGGGGTGTGGCGACGTCAGGGGAGATGATCGAGTTGGTCCGAGACACAGCCGAAGAATTCGGCCGAGCCGATTTTCTGATCACTGACCGCGGATGTCAGTTCCGAAAGGTGTTTAGACAAGCCGCCAAGGCGATGGGTATGCGACCTGTCCGAGGCCCAGTGCGTAAGCCTTGCTTCAACGGAAAGATTGAGCGATTCTTTCGAACGCTACGGGTTTGGATGCGCGTGGTACTGTGGCCGTTGGGAGTGAACGCCATGCAAGCGAGGCTGGACGACTTCCGAAGGTGGTACAACAGACATCGGCCGCACCAAGCGTTAAGAGGTTTGACGCCGGATGAGGCATGGGATGGAGAGGCGTTGCCCGAGCCGTTAACGTTTCGGTCCATGGACAAGGGTTCGCCTGTGATCATGGTTGAGCGGAAGCCTTGTCGTGGTGATCCGCGGTTGCCGTCGGTGCGAATCCGTTTGGCGGCTTGAACATGTTCGAATGATTGATGCGGTTTCCGGCGCGGTCGGTGCGCTCCTGGGTGACAAATGTGGGCGAAGAGGCGTTGAAAAATCAGGCCACAAGCTGATGCGCCGGTACACCTCCCCTCGATCGCTTAGCGCTGGCCTTGAGCCGGTAGCTGTCGCCGGGGATCATGCGCCAGGCTTGGCCGAAGTAGTCTTCGAGCGTGAAGTCCTTTGGCACGTCGAAGACTTCATTCGCTATCTCGACGTGCGTGAACCGACCCAGTCTTAGCGTCCGGGCTTCGTCCCGGCCGTGGTGCTTGCCG
>JANQHN010000327.1 GCA_028282665.1 Phycisphaerae bacterium
GGTTGAATCCGCAAACTCTCTCAACGATTCCATATCTTCGGGATGAACGCGCACAGTAAGGTCAGTCTTAGTGCCAACCACGCCGATCGCCGCGCGCAGGTTGGTTCGAACCGACTCATGATTAGTCGACCCAATGTCGAAGGTGAGCTTGCGAGCAATTTTGAACGAGAATTCCAGCAGATCCCGCTCGGCCGCGATTCGTAGATCCGCCTTCATCGTATCGATCTCGTGGATCATGCGGTTCATGTCATCCACAACGGTCTTGTGCTGGTGATCGAATTTGCGGAGAGCTTCCTCGTAGGCCTCTTTGTGTCCCTCTTCACGACCTTGGACAAACCCAGTTTTGTATCCCTCTTCGTGCCCCTGCTTGCGGGCCTGTTCAAGCTGTATTGCGGCATCCTGTTCGGCTTGTCGACGAATGCGATCGGCGTCGGCGCGCGCTTTCTCTACGACCTCGTGAGCCAGCGCAAGGTGATCCGCCAGATCGACTGTCTTGAGCTTGCGTGCGATCTTTCCGACTTCGCCAGCTTTGATGATCGTCGACAACGAACACGCTCCTTACCTGCAACATGACAACCCGCGACTCCGGGCTCACTACACAATCATTTCCTTTTCACCGCCGCGACCGGAAATAATAATTTCGCCCGCGTCCTCAAGCCGCCTGACGACATCCACAATCCGTTGCTGCGCCGATTCCACATCGCTCACGCGCACCGGCCCCATGTACTCCATATCTTCCTTGATCATCTCAGCCGCTCGTTCAGACATGTTGCCGAATACCTTCTCACGCAACTCTTCGCTGGCCGTCTTCAGGGCGAGTGCGAGATCCTCGTTCTCGATCTCTTTCAGCACTGCCTGGATGCCCTTGTCGTCCACCAACATGATGTCTTCGAAAACGAACATCAGACGACGAATCTGTTCGACCAGATCCGGATCTTCCACTTCCAAACCTTCGAGAATGCCCTTCTCTGTCGAACGATCCGCAAGGTTTAACATGGCGGCCACCGCTTCCACACCACCCACTTTCTGGAACGTCTGCGACATCAAACCCGACAGACGCATTTCCAATCCTTTCTCGACTTCTTTAATGACTTCGGGATTGGTGTTGTCCATGTTCGCGACGCGCGAAACGACCTCAAGCTGTTTGGGCTGTGGCAGTCCGGCGAGAATCTCCGCCGCCTTTGTCGCGGTGAGGTGAGAAAGAATCAGAGCAACCGTCTGCGGGTGTTCGTCTTGGATAAATGTCGTAAGGTTTTCGGTGTCCGCTTTGGCGAGGAAAGAGAAAGGCTGCTTGTAGACCTGGTGCTCGATTGACTTCATGATCCGCACCGCCTGGTCACGAGGCAGCGCTTTTTCCAGCAAGCTTCGCGCGTAGATCAATCCGCCCTGCTCCACGTATCGGCGGGCGAGGGCAAGGTTGTAAAATTCGTCGATTACACGCCCACGAGCTTTCTGATCAACGAGGTCGATCTGCGCAATCTCGCGTGTAATGACTTCGATCGTGTCCTGATCGAAGTGCTTGAGAACGGCTGCGGACGACTCTTGTCGAAGCGCCAGCATCAGGACCGCGGCTTTTTGCGGGCCGGGTATCCGTTCTAGTGAATCGCCTTCGTTGAATTCATCGCCCGGCATAGCTCTCTCTTTTTACTGGCAAAGCGAGTCGGGTTCGTCGACGCGTTTCGCGGATTAGTCCGATTCTTCGATCCAACGCCTGAGAAGATCGGCGGCCGACTGCGGATCCTCCTCGACCATTCGCGAAACTTCGTCTGTAAGCTGCGCTTGCGCGAGTGTTTCTTCGTCTACTTCCTTACCCGTCAAGAAGCCATCACCCACCTCTGCCTCACCAACCGGATGTGGTCCGACGCTTAAGATTTTGCCGAAGTCCTCCTCTTCAACTTCCTCTTCCTCTTCAGGCATCTTGGGAATAGCGTCGGCTGACTTGCGAACGATACGCATCATCATGAACATGCTCATCATGGCGAGCAGCCCCAAGCCTACCTGTGGCCCGTAGCTTCGCACTATTTGGTACGTATCCAATCCGCTTGCACCTTCGGCTCCCATCGCAATGCCCATCGGCGTCATGGAGAACGCGCCGCCCGCCGAGGACCATTGCATGTCCGGATAGATGCCCACGTCCACATCGGAATCCGATTCCGCCTGAACGATCTTCTCTACGCTTTGCTTAACCTCCGCAATCTGAATTGACTGAATGTCGGACAGGTCGTCATCCGTCGGGTTTTCCTGATCCGGAAATTGGGCGGTGTATACACCGACGATGAAGCTGCGCGGGATCTTAACCGTCGCCATCACACCTTGTGTGGCGTAGTTCATGGAAACGACACGTTCCTCTTTTTTAAGCTGCGGTTCGTGGAATTCATCTTCATTCTCCGCAACCGTGCTCATTCCACCTGTCGTGCCCGAGGTCAACCCCATTCCCACGTTCGGCTGGGTTCCGGCTTCCGTCGGCCGATTTGCGGAGGTTGTCTCCTCTTCTAACGTCTTCGATCGTCTGATCGCTGGTTTCTCATGTTCGTATGACCGCGTCGATCGCTTCGAACCATCCAAACGCACGCTAACTTCCGCCTTCACGCCCGGAATGTAGGAGAGGATGCTCATGATCTTCCCCTGAAGGTGCGCTTCGCGTTTCTTCACTTCGTCCATGTACCCGAGCCCCATCGCTTCATCCGGATGAGGCGGACTCAGGGTTCGGCCGGTACGCGAGTCCGTGACGTAGACGTTGTGCGGCTTGAGTCCCTGCACTGTACCGGCAACCAGCTTCGCAAAACCGTCTACGATTTGCATCGACATCTGCTTGCCGGGCATCAGTTCGACCGACACAGACGCCGTTGGCACGTCACTTTCTCCACCCAAGCGTCGTTTGGTTTTGTTGTTGATCATCACATCCGCGCGTTTCACAAACGGATAGGTCCGGATGATCTCCGCAATGCTATTGCCCATCGCGAAAGTATGGCGATATTGACGCTCTTGAGACGCCATAAACGGATTGCTATCCGCCACAAGGTCCGTCATCGTCCATAGACTTCCCTCTGGTAAGGCGCCCGCAGAGTGCAAAAGTCGAATCATGTTGGGACGTTCGCCCGGTTTGACGTAGATGCGATTGCCGCGAATCTCGAAAGTATGGCCTTTGAGCGCTTCCTCGGCCTGAGCCTGCTCGTCCAACGTAAAATCGTGATCCACGAGCGATATGAGTTGTGGTGTGGTCGACCATTGCATCAGCCAAAGCAGCGAAACCGCCACAAGGGCTGCACAAAGACCAATCGCAACACGCTGCGAGAACGTAAGCACGCCCAGCTGTCTGTTGATATTCGCAATCAGTTGACGTAGCCGATCCATGGCTTTTCTCAATCTTTACACGACAAGCCTGGTGAGCCGAATCGAATGGGTTCGCACGCAGGATCGTTTCGACTCACGCACAATTTTTATTCGCCGGCAGGCATCCTTTCCGCCCGACGAATCTCCGCCGAATGCTTGTCGCTATACCCTCATCTGTTTCATTTCCCGGTACGCGTCCACGAGCTTGTTTCTTACTTCCATCAACAAGTCAAACGCTACACCTGCCTTGTTCACTGCGTTGAGAACGTCGGCAACGTTATCCGTTTCGCCGGTCATCAACTGCTGCACGCCCCGGTCCGCCTCTTTTTGCAGGCGGTTCACTTCGTCCAAACTGTCAAGCAGGATGGATTTGAAGTCCTTCCCCTCAACCTTGGGCGCGTCATCTGACGATCCAGGCTGTCCCACCTTTCCGACCGGCCCGATCGGACCGGATACGTGAGGCATATTGATCGGTTCGGGCATTGTTAACCCTCACTGCATCCAACTTAACTAGGCAAGGAGTCGTAATGTCGTCGACTCCATCGTCTTCGCAGCCTCGAGCACGGTAACGTTCGCCTCGTACGCGCGCATCGCCGTGATCGCATTGACCATTTCCGTGTGGTAATTCACATTCGGCTCACGCAGGTAGCCTGCGTGCTCTCCCTCTTTGATCGCATCAGGGTGATGCGGCGCCCAACGCATGCGTAACGGCGTGGGGTCTTCAATGATCTCCGTGACACGTGTGCCCGCTCGACCATTCGCCGTTCCCGACGCAAACAATGCAACCCGGCGACGGTACGGATTTGGATTGCCCGCCGCGTCCCGCGTCACATCCTTGTTCGCAATGTTGCCCGCGATAACGTCGATATTCGTCCGCTGTGCGACCAGCGCCGATGTGCTGATGTCAAAGGTTCCGAACATAATACCTCATCACTGTTCGTCGTGCCGATTCTTTTAGCACTGCTGCCCCCTAACCCGGCAACGGTTAAACTGTGCCGCGAATCGCCTTGCGTAATCCCGAGTACTTGCCACGGAGCAACTCTACCGCCAAGTCGTGGCGCATTCCCGTCTTTGCCAACTCGGCCATCTCCTTCTCGATAGAGAGATTCGTACCATCGTACGACATCAGGTTATCCACTGGCTTGAGTGTCGGCGTCACTTCTAATCGACCGGAGTCCGTCTGCCGAAACTGACCGCTCCGAGGAATACGAAACGGCATCCTTGGATTTTCGCGATCATCGAGCGCTGACTTCAACGCAGCCTGAAACTCTCCCACATCCAATTGCTTGGCACGGTAGTTCGGCGTTTGGATGTTGGCGATATTCTCCGCGATGGTCCGCGTACGCGCTTCGTTAAACGCCAACGTATGCACCAAAGCTGGCGTCGCACCGCGATCCGTTATGTTGGAAATGAACATCGCCATCCCGTCACACCGTCAAACCGACTCGCATTCTCGCTGACTACCGGAAATACCCGATCGCATCCCTTCCTTTTGCAGAACACATGCCGCTAAGACAAATCAGCATTTCCGACTTGTCAAAATGGGTTGCCACCGTACGGACTGGCGCAATCGCTGCGCGGTCGCGCAGAAACTGCGCTCAATTCGCCGGTCCGCTAACGCGACATCGCCATCAGTTTTTTTTCCGCCGCATCGTCCTCACGCCACTGTTTGAGCTTCATGCTCAGCGTTCGAACACCCATCCCCAACGCCTTTGCCGATTTGGCTCGGTGTCCGTTGAATCGAGTCAGCGTCTTTTCCACCAAGTGACGTTCCATGTCCTGTAGCATCCGCCCTTCACGCAAAGGCCCCAGCCCATCCGATATGTTCGACTCTTTCGTCAGCCAAGGTTCGATGAGATCCGCACTGATCGTGTTCCCCAAACAAAGCGTCGCAGCGCGGCGACAGATGTTCTCGAGCTCTCGCACATTGCCAGGCCAGTGGTAGTTTCGAAGAACGTCCATGGCGACCGGGGCGACGTTCAACCGTCCGCGTCCATCATCGCGGCTCGCTTCATCCAAGAAAAAATCGACCAACTCCGGTAGATCTTCAGGCCTATCACGAAGCGAGGGCAACATAATGGGCAGCACATTCAAGCGGTAATACAAATCTTCACGGAATCGCTTCCGATTCACCCATTCACTAAGGTTGCGGTTGGTGGTGGCAATGATACGTACATTCGCACGACGGGTCGTGCTGCTGCCCACGCGCTCGAATTCACCCTCTTGGAGCACACGAAGCAACTTAGCCTGCAAAGGCAACGCCATCTCGGAAATCTCATCGAGCATCAGCGTACTACCGTCAGCAAGTTCGAACCGTCCCTTCCGCGATCGATCCGCACCCGTAAATGCGCCGCGTTCGTGCCCGAACAACTCGCTCTCCAACAAGTTTGCGGAAAGCGCAGCGCAATTCAGACACAGCATGGGCCTATCGCTTCGTGGCGACGAGTTGTGAATGTACCAAGAAACCAACTCCTTACCGGTCCCGGATTCACCCATCACCAGGACGGTGGCGTTGCTGTCCGCAACTCGCTCCAACCGCTCGCGAACATCGCGCATCAATCGACTCGAACCGATAAGCGTGCGACGTTTGCGCATGTCGTTGAATGTAGTCTTAAGGACTTCGTTTTCCCGTCGAAGACGCCAATGCTCTAAAGCACGCTCTACCACGACGACCATTTGATCGGCCCCGAACGGCTTTTGCAGGTAGTCGAACGCCCCCAGCTTGATTGCCTCCACTGCAGTCGAAACGGTCGCAAAGGCGGTCATCATCACGATCGGCGATTCCACACCCGCTTCGCGCACCTCTCGCAACAGCGTCACACCGTCCACACGCGGCATTTTTAGATCAGTGAGAATCAGATCGAATGAGCCTTTTTTGATCTCCTTTAACGCCTCTACCGGATCCGCAAAAACATCCACCAGATGATCCTCGCGATCCAGTGTCGCGGCCAGCGAATCTCGCATGATCTCTTCGTCGTCGACCACACATATGCGTGCCATCAGCCGTCACCTCCGGTCGTATCTTCATACTGTTGCCGATGTGGTGGTCGGCAGTGTCAATTCGAAACGAGCCCCACCTTCCACCCCGTTCTCCACAGAAATCCACCCGCCATGCGCTTCCGCAATCCGATGGACAATAGCGAGCCCAAGACCCGTTCCACTATCTTTCGTCGTGAAGAACGGATTGAACACACGCTGGATATTCTCTTCCGCCAGACCAGGACCGTCGTCCGCGACCACGATCCCCACAAGCTTGCCATCCTCATGCACACCGCCCTTGAACAAACGAACAACCCCCTCTGGATTTGTTGCGTCAATGGCATTGTAAATCAGATTCAAAAGTGCCCGCTCGACCTGAAGTTCGTCGCAACGTACCAAAAGATTCCGCAAAGAATCCTCAACCTCAACCGACACATTCGCCACACGCGCCTGCGGAGAAATTTGCACCAGCAAACGCTCAACAAGAGCCCACAGATTCGTTGGTAGCAGTTCCGGTTCCGCCCCACGGGCAAACGCAAGAATGTCGCTGATGATGCACTCTACCTTTTTCACGCCGGCGCCGATCTTTTTGGCAATCTCTTCACTCCTCGGGCGATCCGAAAGGTCCTTTACGAGCAAGGATGCATACAACCCGATACCCCCGACTGGATTGCGAATTTCGTGCGCCACGCCAGCCGCCATTTCACCCAGAGCGGCAAGTCGCTCGCGACGCGCAAGCTCCTTGTTCTTTTCATCAAGCTGATCCCGAAGCCTGCTAACCTCCGCGCGGAGCATTTCATGCGACTGTTTCAGCCGTTCCGTCACTTCGTTGTAGGCTTCGAGAATCCCTTCGAGCTCGCCGGGGTCCATCTTGCTCGAAATCGTCGTTATCGCACTCATCTACTACTCCGCAGCAAACCGTCTCCCACCGTACGCAACAGCAGGCGTCTAAACTGTTCGACGATTGGTCTTTTAGGATTCGCCCTCGAATCGCCCCGGACTCGCCACGCCACCCGATCCATTTTTGTATGCCGAAATCGCCTTGTTTGACGTCGGCACTTGGCGTAACGATTTTGCAGTTGCTTCCTTCTTAGCACTGAGCAACTTTGCGTCCTTCGCATCTTCCGCCAAAAGGCGTTCGACACAGGCTTGCGCAGACGCAATCAGCTCATCCGCTTCAGCCTTTTGCGCCTTATTAAATCGGGATGAATAAACTTCCCATTTCGACCGAACAGGCCTTAGTAATTCCCCAACTTTCGATAATGACTCGATAACCCGTTGTCGATCCGCCAATAACCGAAGCAGCGGCAAAGTATCGTCCAGTGAGATCAATGCGCGTTGCCGTTGCCCCATTTTCTCGAGCTTCTCGTAAAGCTGCGCCTGCTCACGCAACAGCGAGATTACCCCATCGGGCGTTTTGATTCGATCTTCGGGAAGTACGTTGGCCAATCCAGTTCGCCTCCTCACGTCGGTTAGAAGAGTTCCGACTCACCCAACCATTCAAAGTAACGACGCCAATCGGTTCGCGTCTCCGGTGAAACGGAACGTCCGAAAGCATCGTCTGGAATCTGATCAACGAGAATCTGCGCACGGGCCAACGCCGCCCGTGCTTCGTTGTGCTGGCCGAGAAATACATGACAATTGATAATCTGTACGTAGGCGGAGAGGGCAGACGGCGCTTCCTGATACATACCCGCCGCTTCCTCGTAGAGCTTCAAAGCAGGCTTGTACTGTTGCATCTCATACAAGCAGTCTGCCTCGTAAAGCCTCGCGTGACGAAGGTACAATTCCTCGATCGGTGAAAGCAACGCCAGTTGACGACCCTCGTATTCGTCGATGATATTCCGGTAAAGTTCCTGCGCACGGCTAAGGCGATTCATCGCCTCTTTGAAAAGCTGTTCGTGTTCTCCAGTAAACTTCGCCTGGTCTAATTCGACATTGAGCGCCATACCGCTTTGCCGATAAGAATCTGCAAGCAGAAATCGGACACGCAATTGCCGCGGGTCGCCATCGAAAATCTCCGCGTAACGAGCAACCCACTCCTCC
>JANQHN010000384.1 GCA_028282665.1 Phycisphaerae bacterium
TTGGTTTATGGTTGTTTATCGACATGGGTCGGGCGACCGATCACGCAGTTGCGCTGTTGATCGTTTGTTGTCCTTGTGCGTTGGGATTGGCGACACCGCTTGCGGTAACCGTGGCGATAGGTAGAGCTGCCAGGCGCGGTCTACTCATCAAAGGTGGTGAAGCGCTCGAAGTGCTCGCCAAGCCTGGTTTCCTGCTCCTGGACAAAACGGGTACGTTGACCAGAGGGGCGACGCGCATGATGTCCTGGTGGGGGGATGAGTCGCTCAAACCGCTCGTGCTCGTATTGGAGAAAAATTCCTCACACCCCATCGCCAAAGCCATTGTAGATCACCTCGGCGACGAACTGCCTGCTGTAGATCACGATGCAATCACCGTTGAAAGTGTTTTGCAAACAACTGGAGGGGGCATTGAGGGGACGATTGCCGGCAGACGCTTGATCATCGGTTCACCGGGATTCGTGCAAGGTAGGGGCGTAGCAATTTCCGAGGCGTGTGAGCGGGCGTTAAAAGATGTTCTCGATCGGACGCATACGCCCATTCTCGTCGCGGGCGACATGACCTGTCACGCTGTGATCGGTTGCAGTGATCCCATTCGCGAGGATGCCGCTACAGCCATTGCCTCTTTTCGCAATATGGGCTACGAAATCGGTATTGCGTCGGGTGATCATGCACGTGTCGTGCAATCGATCGCCCAGCAGTTATGTGTTTCCGACGCCTCTGCCCAGGGAGAGATGAGTCCTGAAGACAAACTCCAGCGCGTACGTTTTCTGTCTAACGACCGTGCCGTCGTCATGGTTGGCGATGGCATCAACGACGCCGCTGCTCTTTCCGCCTCACGCGTGGGGATTGCGGTTGCGGGTAGCGCCGAGGCAAGCCTCGCAGCGGCGGATGTGCATGTCAGCGCGCCCGGCCTGTCTCCGTTAGTCGATCTGATTACGGCGTCGCGTCGTACCGTTCGTACGATCCGAATCGCGCTCATCGCGTCGCTGTGCTATAATGCCCTAGCGGCGGGGCTTGCCATGGCGGGATTGATTGGCCCGCTGGTTGCTGCGATCTTGATGCCCATCAGTTCGTTTACCGTGCTGACGCTTGCATTGACCGCTCGCACATTCGGAGATTGAACTTGTCGATTATCTATGTTTTGCTGCCCGCTGCGCTCGTGTTGGCGATTGCCGCAGTCTGGGCATTCATCTGGGCGGTGCGGTCCGGGCAGTTTGATGACCTCGATACCCCCGCAACACGCATCCTGCACGACGAAGACGATGTACCCCATGATCGAAAAGACAAAAAATGACGCTCACCGTTCAGCGTAACCTTCGTCAACCTTTACGCGGGTACCTTTCATCACATGGTGTTCGCAAACGAAGAAAAGCAAAGCGAAGATCACCAAGGCAATGAGCTTCACCACCACCTTAGCGTCACCCCTTGTCCCCGCTCGTCCGCTGGAGGAATCGCCTTTCCGGAAACAACTATAGCAGTTTCAATTCAGGCGGAATGTTCAAAGTCGATTTTCCGACAATGCAAAAACACGGTGTCCAGATGTTACACTTAGCTTCAGGTGGTGTATGGTCGTACTCGGTGAGGCACGTCTAGGGCGCTGTAGAATGCGCGTCGATACCGTTGATCCGTTTTCGTCTGAATCAACGAGCAGGTAAGCAGTTACGTTCAGGAGGAGGCTGTGGCCTGCGTCTCAATCTTTTCGATCAAGGTCTGTTCATCGATCACAAGAAGGACCAGTTCGCCATCCGCCTTCTTGAGCTTTAACCGCTTAAGCCAAAGTTTGTCATCTTTGCCGTGGGCGAACCAACTGCCCGTCGGTTTGTCTTCCCAATATTCGACGGTGCCGTTTACTTCCGCCTCTGTGATGTAACCTCGACGCTCAATCTGTTGCACAATGCGTACTTGCGTACCGGAAGGGTATTCTCGTTCCAGCATCGATTCGAATCTCCACGTTTTCGCATTTGTCACACGCTCCTTTGAACATGTCTCTTACGAAGAGACCACAAATGAAGTGGTGACGGGGGTGCTTTTAAGCGGCTTGGCAACCAACGTCAAGCGTAAATCGAGTGACTGCCTAAGAGGGCATTAGACGATCCCTCGCGAGCGATACCAGGTTAGCGGGCGTCGCAAGTGGGTTTTTGTGAAGTCTTCTCGACGTATCCGTTGGTTTGGTTCGAAGGTCCTTTACTTCGAGGTAAAAAACAATTCCCGCCCCAGCTGGTGACCGGGACGGGAATTGCACAGGGGAAGGAGGCTGGTCGAAATTCATTTACAGGGAAGGTGGCATGAGATTACCACGGGAACCAGTTGACGAATTTCGAATAGTCAACCATGTCCACATCGTTATCCGCGTCCAGGTCAGCCAGTTCACAGCCGAACGCGAGTGTTCCACCGGGGCCGGTCATGCAGCTCGAGAAAATAGCGAAGTCACTGATGTCGACATCGCTGTCACTGTTTAAATCGCTTGACACCCAAAGAAATTCGTTTTTGTACAAACAAAGACCCATGTTTACGCCGCCTTTAATCCAACCGCTGCCATCTGCGAGAAACTCTGCGTTACGTTGGATCCCACCAAAATAGTCGGCTAGCACTTCACCCGTGTCCAACCGAATGATGAGAGTCGCGACCGGGTTCGGATCCAGCCCCCAAAGGACAAGGCGGTCGTCGGGTGAAAAGTCAAACTCGTGCGCGCTCCACGATCCGGTTATAAATTCCGAATCGAATTCATGCACTAACCCCCAAGAACCGGTATCCCAAATTCGCAGGAACCCGTCGGTCGCCGTCACTCCGAGCATCGTGCCGTCGTGCGAAAACTTGACTTCCTTGAGTGCGGGCGACAAGCCGTCCCAAGTCAGCCGAGCGGCGAGTTGAGCGGAGGGAATCTTATAGACGTCGATGTACGGAGTAGTCTCAATGCCATTATGTCCGGCGATCGCTAGCAACTGACCATCGGGCGAAAGCGTGATGGAGTCGGGGATGTTAACGATATCCGGCATGGTGATATGACGGATCACGTGTCCTTCTGGAATGGTATACGTGCGGGCCGTCAAGTTGAAATCTCCCACAGCCAGAATCGTTCCGTCTTCAGAAAACGCACCACCTATCGGGTACGAAGAGACGTCGAAAAACGTCCTCACGTAGTCGCCCGTATTCACGTCATACAGCACAACGAGATTAAGGCCGGAACTGATACCGGCCGCAACGTAGCCCTTCGAGGAAATGGCAACCCAATTAGGGTAGCCCGGAATGGGAATCTCTCGTTGGAGTTCACCGGTGTGCGCGTTCCAAACCTTGATGCTGGCCTGACTTCCATCGGATTGTGCTGCTGCCGAAGCGGCGATTAAGCCGTCCGGGGAAACGCCTATGGTCGGGCCGTTAGGATGCTGGAGCGGTTGACACCAAATCACTTCCGGATCCACCGCCCACGTTAAAGAGCCCATCAATAACCACGTTAGAACTGCAACGCGGCAAATGGAAAGTCGTTGCCGCCCGCAAATCATCGATCTTAAAAAAGACATCGCTGTATCTCCTTCGCGTTGTGACGCGATTGTGTTTGAAAACTACTGACGATTGACCTGTTACGGTATGGGACCTTACGGAGTTTCGTAGATGCAGGCTCCATCGCCCGAGGTATCGGTTCCACGAAGCCACCATGTCCCATCGGGGGCGAATTCTAGACCACTCGTTGCAGCCTCGTTGCAGATGGCTGTTGTGACGCCGGTCGACACGCGAACAAACACGGTTGCAGCAGGATAAGGCCCCACTCCCCAAGCGATCAGGTCGCTATCGGGAGCGAAAGCTAAATCGTATCCTCCGACACTACCTGTGATTTGGGCAGCTTCAAACGTGGTCAGTTCACTCCAGTCGAGCGTTTTCCAAACGACCAAACGCCCGCTACCGTTCGTGGCCGCGAGCTTGGTTCCGTCGGGTGAATACCGAACGGCATTGACCGATGGTGCATCCGCGCCAAGCTGTAACGTTTGCAAGGCTTGACCGTTCGCCACGGACCAGATTTTGATTGTGTTCGGCTGGAAACCGGCGCCGTGACCGGTAGCCAGTTGCGTCCCGTCAGGAGAAAACGCCAGGCACTCCGGCATGCCGCCCATGCTCGCTCCAGAGATCAGGAGTTCCTCGGCACCACTGTCCGCATTAAAGATTCGAATAAACAGCGACTGTTCGGTAGTCGCCAGCTTAGAACCGTCAGCGGAATAAACGCCGGCTGTGGATGGATGCGTGAAACCGGTCATGGTAACTACTTCTGCGCCGGTGCCCGCATCCCAGACTTTGACAAAGAACTCCGATGAATTGCCCATCGTGTTGTAACTGCAAGCGATATGCGCGGTTCCCGGTCGCCAAGCGATCCAACGAGGCAGCCCCGGCACGTCAATCGTCCGTAGAAGCGTACCGTCGACCGCACTTCGAATGGAAATGCCAGCGCCCGCTCCAGGTCCTGTCATTCCTAAGATCGCAATCATCGTGCCGTCGTGAGAAATTGCCGAATCGATCACCTGCGGGTAAACGTTCGAAATACACCACACCTCATCGGGGCACGGCTGCGCGCTCGCATGCGTCGCACAGAATGAAATCGTGAACACAAGTAGCAAAGCCGCTACCGAGCCACGTTTCCGGCCGTAAGATAGGTTAAAGGACATAGTCGTCGTCTCCGTTCCAAAAAAAGAGTCGTACGTCAGAAATTCCGGGGAGCCCTAATCGCGATCGGCTAAGGCCGTCTACAACTTCAACGGTGAATCGGATGGTATTTTCTATTTAACTAAACTCAGCGACGACGAAGGAAAAGCAGCGTGCCGGTCCCGATAAGAAGTAGCGACGTCGGTTCGGGAATGACTTCGAATCGCAGGTCGTCGAATATCGTGACACCGTTTACCGTGGGTTCTAGCTCTCGAATGACGATGTATTCGATTACGTTTTCGTTGGTTTCCAAACCGAGGAAAACAGACTCCTGCCAAGCGGGCATGGTTGCGTCAACAGAGCCCAATAAGATGTCGTTCGTGCCGTATGCTTCCAATGACCAGGACACGACGTCGCTAGTAGCTACGAGTAGTCCGACACGACCTACCGCATCCGGAAGCACCATTTTCACAACCGTGCTTAGATGAAGATCGTTTAGGCCTTTGCCCAAGGAGGCACCCGGCTGGTTGTCAAAATAAGTGTCCCAGCTAAGGTCCGCCCGGAAGGCATTAAGACCCCCCGTTCCCATGGAGTCGAACTCTACTCCGTCGTACAAAACCGGAAGATCGGACGTCATTCCGAAACCAGGTTCGAAATCGATCCAATTCTCGGAACCGGAGAACCCGTTCCAGTCGATGGGCGTGGTCGTTGTGATCCCATCCAGAACAACTCCGAGGTTCGTTTTTGGCAATGGTTCAGCGATAGTTGAGGCTGCCTCCAACGATACGTTTGCCCAAACGGATGAGCTGAATGAGACCGATACCATTGCCACTGCGGCCAAATGAAACCAATTGGTACTTGTACGGAACATAGCTGCTTTCTCCTCTTTCCTGTGAGATGTGGGTTTTTGTCGGTTGGGTACATTTCCGAAAAGCCAACCGAATGCACGCATTACTCCATAGGCCTTAGCTGGGAGCTTCGTCCCTGCCGACCTAGCCCATTGAAGCAAAATGCCGATCCACGGTTTTGCTCCGCATATTTGGCTTTAATGGACCCCTTCGTCGCTTCGCCTGCTGGAACCTTGACGGGGCAGGCGAAACTCTTCACAGCTTGTAGTATACAATGCGAAACCGTCTCGGTCAATGATTTTGAAAATGTTTTTAAAAACATCGCCAGACATGTTCAAAAGGCAGATGGGTGTTTTAATAAACCATTGACAAATATGGCTTTACGATATATTATATAGATATGGAAACGGCGACGAAAACGACAGTAGAAGTGAGCGATTTGGAATCAAATGTTCGACAGATTGTCTCAAAGCTGCAAGGAGCATTGGCGGCGGTGCTCGAGAGTCTGCTCCCCCCTGACGCTTCTTCTGGTGCCGTAGCAAAATTACTCAAGATCGATCGTACGCTGGCTTGGAAACTGAGCAAAGTCGCACACGAATCCGATGCTCTCAAGGCTGTTCAATATTTGCCTGGCGCCTCAGCTTTTCGAATTCTCATCAAGACTCTGAAACGTCAGCCACTACGCACCAACGTACTATCTGCCATCGAGAACAGCGTTGATGAGTTTCTCCGCATCGTTGATGTGTACGCGAACGACCGTGCGTCGTTTGATATGATGGTTAGTGCATGCGCTGACGAAGGTCAGGCGCAAACTGAAATTGTGCATCGCCGAGCAGCTTTCAAGGGGAATAGCTTCACGCTGGGTGTGCAGGCTCGAACGCAGTTCAAGTCGACCTTTTTCAACCTTGCCCAGGATCCGAAGCGGCTGGACATCGCCTCTTTGAGGGGGCTCATCTCCTTTCGCCGTCTAAGGCCTAATATCTCCTGGACTGCGTCGCGTTTGCGAAGTGCAGAGAAAGATGGCGGAGTTCCGACGCACCAACGCGCCTTCAGGCAGTCGCTCGCCGATTTGAGCGACATCTCGGATTCGCCCAACTCGCCGTTGATTCCGCAGTTCTGCTCCGATCCGGTTCCCGAGTTGGTGACCGAGCCAGGACCTTACGGCTTTCTGGACGAGAAGGTGGTGGCTGGACCGCTGGGGAAAGTTGGCGCTCTTACTTGCATTAGCGGTGATGTCTGGAGAAGCATGGTACCCCGCTTTGCATCTGAAGAGAGTCGATTCTGTCGAGTACTTACGCATTCTTATACGCCTTGTGAAGCGTTGGTGCTCGACAAATTTCTTCACGAAGATGTGTACGGCCCTGTTGAACCCGAATTGCTGGTTTACAGTGAAATCG
This sequence comes from Phycisphaerae bacterium, assembly GCA_028282665.1. GTDB lineage: Bacteria > Planctomycetota > Phycisphaerae > UBA1845 > UBA1845 > JANQHN01. Next base: position 6,875 of record JANQHN010000384.1, read on the forward strand.
TTGGTGGGCCACTGTATGGCACTTCGCCGCACATCCCACAACAGCTCGACATTGCTGTCAGCGTGGAATACCTCGGCAAAGGATCCGCGGTTGTACGCACACCCCATATTCCAAGATGCCAGAGCATGGTGAACCATGTGTTCGACACGTTGGGCTGGGACGGCAGTCGTTTTGACGTGTATCGCGTGATTATTCCCTATCCGCCGATTCCAACGACGATTGGAACCACTCACGAGATTCCGCCGGAACCGTAAGAAGCTGGAGTCGTTGTTATTGCACTTTGAACGCAACAGGGCGAAGATCGGGAACCGATCCTCGCCCTGTAATGTGCTTGAATGTCAAGTCGCGCCGAAGCTTGAAGTAAGCTTACGGTTCGGTCGGATAGTCGTGCGAATCAACCGCATCGTCAAACGCCGAAGTTGCGCGAATATCGTTGTCCTTGGTCCAGGCGACCATACCGAATTTCATGTTCGTTGCGTTGTAACCGAGCATGTTAAGCGCGGTGGTCGCTAGCGCACCGGAGTGCCCCGTGAAGCAGTAAACCACGATATCCTGATCGGCCGGAATCTTCTCCAGGTTTTCGGTTTTGACGATCTGCTTCCAGGGGATATTGATCGCACCTTCAATATGGCCTAGCGCGTACGCTTCGGGCGAACGAACGCTAATGACGAACGGATCGTTCGTATCATCACCATCGTTTAGAATGTCGAAGAGCGCTTCCGCCGTGATTGTCGGTGCAGTGCCGGCGCTGAGGTAAGCTTCGCCCGCTGCGCGAATGATTTCCGCGTCTTCCTGCGAAGTGGTCACATTCAACTCAGGTAGTTCGAAGGTTTCAGTTGCTTCCGTCGGATCGGTGACCGTCGGGAAGTCGCTGCCGGTTTCCTCGTCGTACGGCGCGAATACGCGGATATCTTCATCGCGGGTCCATGCAGTCATTCCGTACTTCATGTTCGTTGCGTCGTATCCCATTGCGCCCATCACGAGCGTCGCGGCACCGCCGGTGTGGCCGGTGTAGCAGTACACGGTGATCGGCTGATCCGTCGGGACACTGTCGAGGGCGCCTTCGTTCGCAACTTCACGCCAAGGGACGTTCTCCGCACCGGGGACGTGCCCGAGCGCGTAATGTTCGGCTGAGCGAACGCTTAAAACGTAGGGGTCGTTCGTGTCATCGCCATCATTGAGCAAATCGAACGTCGTCTCGGCTTTGACCGCAGCGGCCGCATCCGTCAGAAATGTGTCTACGGCAGAACGCACGACTTCGAACTGATCCTTCTGCTCACCCGGATCAACTGGTACGCAACCGGTGAAGACAAACACAGTGGCAAGGCAAACAGCTAGGAGTGCAGTAGCTTTCTTCATTAGTTCGGACCTCCTATGGGTTCGGTAACAAGAACGGATTCGTTCGCCTGATGCTCTTCCTGAACCATCAGACCTTTGGCAATCTGTTCGTCGATATAATCTGGAGTCAGGAACAAGTCCAGACTTCCGTGACAATTGTTGCAAGATTCGGTTTGCTCCGTGTTGCGTTGGATGTTGTGCGGAGTGGCCAGCCGCCAGGTGGGCGCCGTGTCGTATTCAGGCATTTCCAGCCCCCACGGCTCAAACGTATCCGGAGCAATCGGGATGTGCCTCAGCAGGACGAACTTCTCTGGACGGGCCTCTGATACCTGAGGATTTCGGCCGATGCGGAAATCCATCTCTGATGGAAATCGCAATCCCTGACTATCCAACTCGACGTGGCAAGAGTAGCAGTTCTTGTATGCCACTGAGTGACATACCTGACAGGCTACCTGCCCGGCGTGCAGACTGTGGTATGTTATATCTGACTGCGGGGAATCAGCGCCTTCGTGGCAATTTAGGCATTTTGGCCCCGCGTTTTCGTTGGCGTAACGATCCTCCGGCGTGGTGCCGTCGCCGTGCAATTCCATACCGGTGTGACAGTCCATGCAGGTCATTCCGTTCAACCGGTGAACGTCAGCCGGAATGCCTTCGTTTAGGCCGCGGAATTCGTCGCCCACGCGGCTTCCGTGGCAGGCTGTACATTGATCGGTCTGTGCGGGTGTTGGGCGGAACGTGTGACCATGAGTCAATCCGCCACCCACAGAAATAGGCCTGCTTACGTGACATTGCCCGCAGGAGGAGTGACATTCTGCGCAACGATCCTGGAACATATTTTGGAACTGTTCGCTTGAGGAATCACCTCCACGACGTTCGAAGGCTGTGAAATAACCTTGTTGTGTGTTGTGCAAGCTGACTACGTGCGTTTCGACGTGGGCTGCGTGGCAGTCTTCGCAGACGCCGCCATCTTTGGACGGGTCAATGACGATCCCCTCGTGAGCTTCTTCTTTCTCAAGGATTCCTTCTTTTCCACCGTGGCAATCAATGCAACCGATCTGACCGTGTGTCGAACTAGCGAAGTCGGTGCTGACCAGCACCTTTTCCCACACTTCGAGTGGGGTAACAGAACCGCCTCAGCCTTCGCCCGTATCGGCCGGCGGTTCCGGCTCTTCACGCTGTACCAACTTGAGCATTGTTTCGTTGGTATGACAGCCGACGCAATCGGCCTCACGGGCTGTCGGGTCGCTGTTGTCGTTGTTGTTGTCGTTGCCGTCAGGCGGGCTTGGATTAGGCGGAATGCAACCTATCCAAAACAAGGTCAACCCAACCGATAGGAAGACCGCCAGCGCCGTGAAGTTTGGTCGGTTAATCATCTGTTTGTACATGAAGAAGTCTCCTGTTGGTGTACCCGATCCGACAAATGAGACAAACTTACAACCTCGCGCTAAAGGATCGCTTATCAGAGCCCGTTAGCAAAATAGAATAGCAATCCTTATGCCGCGCTGTCGTATAGACGAGGTGAATGCATGCTGGACTGATTTTTTGCAGTCTCAGCAACGCACCCTATTAGGGTGTCATACGAACATGTCGTCGGTTTGCAAAAAAATTATTGCTTTGCGACCTCCGTGATCAAAACAAATCGCAGACTGCTATCCGATGTATTGACGTCATCGAGAGGGCTTATGCCCGGGAAAATGCCATAACCGATAAGCCTCTCATTTGGCCCAAGTTGACTAATCTAACATCGGCGACCAGCTTATGAGTCAATCGTTACATTACGTAATTTTCGTGGGCCGGTCCGGCTCGTCGTCTCGATCGGCTTCCGGTGTGTCCACAACTTTGAGTGTTGGCACGGGAGCCGGCATGTCTTCGACCTTGGGTAGATCCTTCACATTAGCAAGACCGAAGACTTCGAGGAATCGTTTGGTCGTTCCGTACAATAGAGGCCTGCCAACTTCCTCCGCCCTTCCGACGATCTTGATCAGCTTCATTTCCCGGAGTCGGGCCAGCATGTCTCCGACGGCTACTCCGCGAATGGCTTCCACGTCCGCACGCATGACGGGCTGGCGATAGGCAACAATCGCTAGCGTCTCCAAGGCAGCCTGACTCAATCGCGAATCCGTTCGGGACCGTAACAGCTTACTAAGCCAAGGATTGAAGTTCGGCAACGTGAACATCTGGAATCCACCGGCGATTTCTTCAACACGAAATGCGCTATTAATCGATTCGTAACGTTCGTTGAGCGAATGGATTGTTTTTTTTGCATCACCGGACGTACCAATTCCCAGGATTTGGGCGATGCGCGAAGGCGTAAGAGGCGTGTCCGTGGCAAAAAGAAGTGCTTCGACAACCGCTTCAATCGAAACCCCATCAATTTCCGCAGTTTCTTCGTTTGACGAAGGTCCCGTATCTGCCACCTCTTTGGTATCAGCCTCAGGTTGGTTTGCTGCGGCTGAATCAGGCGATTCAACAGTCTCAGAGTTGCCAGTGGGTTCTTCGTCTTTGGCTGCTTTCGTTTTCGAGGATTTCCGCCTTTGGTTAGCTTTTTTACTCATGCGTTGAATCATACAGGCCACTTTGCCACGATGCGACCCTGTGAAAGGGAGACAGACCATTCACAATAAGGAAGCGTGCGGTATCGTTGCCATGTCCACCACGAGCGGCTATAGAAACGCCTAAAGGAGCAGGGAGTTTACGCGGTTTGCATGCACAGGGGACCAACGTGCCCGACGAAATTAACAAGCTGAAGAATCCGAATTTCGCGAATGGCAAAACTAAGCCTAGTGGATGGAAGTGGGTTGGCGAAGATGCCGGTGCGTCGTGGGAGAGACGTGAAGGTGACGGCGTTGTGCTGAAACTGGACGACGCGCGAAAGCGCCTTATTGCATATCAGGATGTCAGTTGTAAACCGGATGAGTATTATCGCGTCGAAGCTTCGGTGTTGTGCGATTTTGATGTGGAAGGCGAGCCATCCGGTTTTAGGCTTGTTGCAACATTTCTCGACAAGGGCAAACCAATCGGCGAACCCACACGGACCTCTCCGGTTCGTCGCGTTTCAAACCTGATATCAGTCCGCGCGTATCTCTACGTACCCGAAGAGGTGCGTCGTGTTCGTTTTGCCATCTGTGTCGAAGGTGCGAAAGGACATGCGATTGTTCATCAAGCACGTTTCATCAGGGTGATCGAGCCGGAAGAATTGAGTCATATGTTGGCTGTGCCGGCCCCGTCGTTGCGTGTGCCTCCTCCCATCTGTGCGGAAAGGATTGCGGTATGTAGTGAGCGTGCCGGCGAACGGTGCGTGACTGAACTTTTGGAGCGTTATTGCGGTCAGCGAAAGGTCACGGCGCTCAGTCTTGAAGGTTTCACCCCGAAGACGGTGGAGGCCGACGCTATTCTGCTCCCGGATGCGGTCCCTCCTTCCAAACTCCGATCGATCAAGGCATTGATGGACTTGGCCGAGGAATCGCTGGTTATCATTTCCCTGCCCGCGTTCTCGAAGCTGGCTGGTAGTGCGGTGAAACTGCGGCGCATCGAGCAGGATGATGACCCGATCCATGCGCGAGTCAACCACGCCAACTATGCGACTCGCGGCTGGGCGCTTAATGACAACTTCGCGTACGCTTGGCGTGGTAAGCGGATCGGCAGTTTCGTCCAGAATCAGTACAAGCTTACGGGAGAATTTCGCCAATTTGCGAAGAAGCATGAACTGGTCACAGTCCTCGAGTCACTCTGCGACCAGGACGCCACTTCGAACCGTCCGATTTGCCTGATAAGGGAGTTTGAGCGCGGCGCACTTGTTGTGCTTGACATTGAACCTGTGGAAGAGCCCGGCTCGACCTTTGGAGAACCTGCGCTGGCGATGCACTTGCTGCTGAACCTGCTTGGCCAAACGCCTTGCGGATTAGGGCAGTACATGGTGCCTCACGAGGAAATCCACCGTTTCCGCCAAAACATTCGGTTTGCCCAGGAACGGATCGAAGGCTGGTACGTTCATGATGAGGACGTTCCTATTGAGGAAGTGGAGAATCAACTGGTCATGCTCGGCAGCGATGAGCAGAGCTTCGGCCTGCCGATCAGACCCAAACCGCTCGTGCTCGTACGCAGTGGGTTGGAAAGTGGTGACGCTGAGAGCATTTACGGTTCGATGCTCTACTTCAAACAACTCCTTCGCATGCCACCCTACACGTGTCCGTACGCAGAATACCTGTCCGGCAAAATTCGTTTGGGTTGGCTTCCAGTGACCGCGCCATGGGAATCCCGCAGCGGTTTTGAGCGGAAACGGCACAAGCCCGAATCGAACCTTTCGATCGACGTAGAAGACTCGGCGCTTGATACGGTAATCGATGTTGTCTCCGTCCCCGCGAACCGGATTCGTGTTTTATTTCCCAATGCGGTGCCGACGACCGAGCGATACCAACGCTACTTGCCCGCACTTTGGCAGGCGTTTCCTCCGGGGCATTACTTCGTGCCGGAAGTTGCGGATGGTGAGGAGTTTGATGATCGAGACCGGTTCGATTGGCGGATTGCGGAGAATCAATTGGAGATTGTGATCGATCCTGCGCGGTTCGATGGATCTTTTCACCAGGAGGCGCTTTCTACGGGGGCAAACGTCATGATCGTGGAGGTGCCCGGCAACGATGCTGATTTTGTGGCGAAGTCGATTCTTAGGACAGACATTGTGGCCACACTGCTGGAGCAAGCTATTGGGTTACGCGCCGGCTTGATCGCTGTCAATCGCCGCACGAGCGCAGCGCGGTTTGGTACATTCCCACCGGTTTCGCCGGGTGATTTGCTCGTGGTCGAGCCAACCGATCCCATGCTCGAATCGATCCAGCAAGCAGGTTGAATTAGGCTGTAAGCCGCTGGGCGTCAGGAATCATGCGAGCGTATCAAACAATCGCTGGGATTTACTCTAGGCATGAAAGAGTGTTTTCGCCTGGTAAACCGGCCTTGTGCGTTCTCCTCTTTTTGAAGCTCTTTTTCGCAGGCTGCCAAACGACTGAAGTTCGCGAGACTTACTTCGATGATAATCAACTTCAATCGCGCGGTTACATCATCGTGAATGAGGATGGCAGTGAAGTTCCGCACGGTTCTTACGTCGAACATTTCAAGACGGGCGTTCGGGCGACGAAGGGATCGTTTGTACGGGGTGTACTTGACGGTGTATGGACGATGTGGCACGAAAACGGGGTGAAGCGTCGGGAGATACCGTACAACATGGGAAAGTATGATGGCGTGTTTCGCGAGTGGGACGAGCAGGGACAATTACGCCTGGAAGCTCACTTTGCTGGCGGCGGCAAGCACGGCGCGGAGCGACGTTGGCGGGCGAATGGCGTTATCGAATGGTGGGCTCGCTATGAAAAAGGCGGATTGGTGCGATACATCACGTACGATCAGGCTGGCGAACCGATTCGCGAATTCAGCGTAAAACAAGGGTTCTTCGATCCGCAGAAACCTGAAGCGAAAATTCGCCGCGAAGTTTTTGGCGATGACAAGTCGCTGGGAGTTCGCCGTAACGACGGCGATTAAAACCATTTTGATGTGACCAGTGTTTTTTGTAGAACGGAAAACACATTGGCGGGAGAATCC
>JANQHN010000119.1 GCA_028282665.1 Phycisphaerae bacterium
GATGGAGCGTCGCGTGATGGGCGGGGAGGTGGTCAAGGCGACGAAGCTGAGCGAGGAGTTTGATTTCGGCGCCTTTTGCGAACGCTACGGCCCGCACGCCCTACCGTTATTCCTGATCCGCGGAGCAGGTAAACTCATCGTCGCCTCCGACGTTCAATCCCTCGACCCCCAATCCGGCGACACACTCGTCGCGCTGGTGCGGGATGAGGAAAACGGCAAAAGGAAGGCGGAAGAGAAGCGCGAGAACAAGTAGGGTGTGCCATACGGTCCCATGGGGGGCGTCTCGCTCGAATTCTCTGGTCCGTACAGCGGGGCCAACCAGTCGCTTATGCATACAGAAACCGGGGTCGGTGACTTTTGTCATCAACCCCGGCTTTGTTCGTTTCTAAAGCAAGCTCTAGCCAGGTGTAGCGTCCGGCATCGTGTTTTGTACTGCCGGAAAGTCGACATGGAACGCTACGTTTGGATTGAAACTGCTATAAGAACCGCGTGCCCGATCAGCAAATTACCCAATTGGCTGCGCGATGGTCGGCTCGCCTTGCAATTTGCTTGGCGGGCGCTTGTGGCGAGTTGCTTAGTCTTCCGGATAAAGCTGTTCGCCGGTCGCCTTGTCCTTGATGATGATGGCGTCGACGGGGCAGTTGCGGGCCGCCTCAAGGATCGTTTCTTTGTCATCGCTCACTGGCGATTTGACGATCGCCTTGTCCTCGTCGTCCATCTCGAAAGTCTCGGGGGCGTCGCTCACGCACGCACCGTCGCCAATGCACTCATCGCGATCTACGATGATCTCCAGGTTGTCCGCATCACCCATGGTAATCTCCCTTGCAAAGAAGCTAGCTTTACAGATACAGCGTAATGCCTGCCAGCAATCCCAATGCCAACATCCGCAGGCTTGGGCACCACTAGCGGATATTTTGCCTGCTCGAAGGGGCGTGATTCAAGCTTTTTTGCGAAAATCCAACACGATACCAACCGTTCGGAGTTCGGTCATAAGCCGCTGGCGCCTAGTTTCGAGCCGACGTCCTGTACGTAAGACGTTTGGACTGGGTAATCACGGCTACATTGCGGCATCTCACCCAGCTGATTGCTTCGAATGGAAGCGTTTGAGTCGACACCACCCGAGGTAGGTTTCGAGCGAGGTGGTCGCCGTTCGTTGCAGGGGCCGCTGGTGGGTGTCATACATACGGTCGTTGATGTTACAATGCCCCGTGGCGTGTACTCAAGCGAAGTTCCACCGAGGGTGTTTTCATGGCTGAGACTGATGGTCCCAAATCGTTGAAGCTGGACGAGTACCAGCGGCGTGTGTTGGGCGTGCTGATGGAGAAGGCGTTTACGTCGGCGGAGTATTACCCGATGACCGTCAACGCCATCGTGGCAGGCTGCAATCAGAAAAGCAACCGCGATCCGGTGATGTCGCTCGATGAGGACGAAGTATGGGGGACGTTGCAGGAACTCAAAGAGATGGGGCTTGTGACGCAGCTAATGCCTGGAGCGGGAGCCCGGGTGGACAAATTCAAGCACCGAATCGAGGACACTTTGAATTGGGATCGTTTCGAGCGGGCGATTCTTACGGAACTGTTGCTGCGCGGACCTCAGACGGCGGGGGAACTACGTTCGCGTTGTACGCGGATGGCGCCGTTTCAGGATTTGCAGTCCGTGATGACGTTTCTCAGTCAACTCGCCGATTACGATTCTCCGCTCGTTCGAGCGTTGCCGCGCGAACCGGGTCGGTCGGCGGTGCGGTACTCGCATTTACTCTACAAAGAAAAAGATCAGGATCCGGGTTCGGGCGTGTCGGCAGAGCAGGCGAATGCGTCTTTGGTATCTATTACCAGATCGGTGAGCGGGTTGTCCTCGGCGGATCAAAGCAACCAAGCCGATCGGGAAGTTGCGAGTGGATCGGCCGCTCCTGCGGATTCAGGCGAACTCGCCAAGCTTCGCAGGATGATCGAAGGCATGCAAGAAGAGATTGCCGAGTTGCACGAGGACATCGGCGGACTGCGAAAACGACTCGATGCGCTTGAGGGGTAGTCGCTCAGCCCGGCCGCGGGCGCAAGCTCGTCGACATTGTGCCTGTGGCGAGTGTGCCCAACCACGAGTGACTTGCGGCGGGTTTGGCATCAAGTTTGAGTCTGATACTGGGAATTCAGAAGATTCGCTACCTCGCGACGCGTTCGAGCCGGTGTTCCCCGACGGGCCAGCCGTGATGGTTTCTGCCGCTGTCATCCGGAGAGGCCGGTCCGTACGTTTTGTCGAAGTGCAGCAGGAGTACCGTGTTCTCATCACGCGTGAAGACCTTCGCCGGCGTAAACGATTCGCCGTATCGCGCAATATCCGAGATTCGTACTTCATCGATCATGCCTACGAAGTGGCTTGTCGCTTCACCTCGCCCGCTGGTATCGGCGCCGATGTAGAACGGGTGATTGTTGTGCGTCGCCTTCGCGTCGGTCGTCTGTTCATCCTGCAACTTGCCATTCACAAAGAACGCGGCCCGTTCGCCATCAAAGGACAAGGCGAGGTGCGTCCACTGCGCCCAATCCCATGCATTCGCGGCGGTCAACGATAAGTAGCCTTTCGTTGTGCCTACATACCCGGTAGGCCATCTCGGTTCGCGATCGTCCGGCGACCAGAAAATGCCATATGCCGAGCTTTCCGTTTTGGCGATTAGTCCGACGCGCCCCTTGGGTTCGTGGCCTTTCACCCAGCACTCGATGGTATATGTGTTCAGTTTTTCGGGGATGTTCACGTGAATGGCGCCCGTGCCGTCCAAACTGAGCACGCCGTTATCATCCGGTGTCGCGGCCGAAGCGGATTCTGCGCCGATGACATCGATGGGGATGGTTTGACGGATCTCGATTGGCTGCAACAGCCCTGAATCGAGCTGGTAATGCGCTGTGGCGAGTAGTCGAAGTTTGGGCAGTCCTGCTGTCAGTGCCGGTGCTTTTGCTTGGATCTTGAGATTCCGCGACTTTCCCGGCTCCAGTCCAAAATCGAAATCGCCGCGATCGAACTTCCAGCCTTCCGAGGCGTCGAGTCGGCCGGTGAAATGCATACGGCGATCGATGGGGTTAGTGATGGTTACGTTGAATTGCGCAGGTTCACCGGCCTCCAGCGAGATGCTTGCTCTGCCATCCAGATCAAGCCATCGACCGCGCGACAGGCTTTTCATCGTGACGACTTCGCTCCCCAGCACAAAATCACCACCGTAGACCGAGCCAACGGGAATCACGACTGTCGAATAACCATCCGGTCGTGCGCGCACCAAGTTGATGTGATGAAATGCGCCCGCCTGTCGGTAGCGGCCGAGTCCTCCACCTGTGGTCGCGAGCGCGTAGTAGCTGATGTTGTCCACTTTGCCGTCGAAGCGGTATTGATGGATGTGTCCGCCGAAGACAACGGTTTCTCGTCCGTCATTCACGAATGTCTGATGTACCTCGGGCCAATTGCATCCTTCGTAGTTCTCGATCCATCTCGGGTGATGAAGGAAGACGTAGATTTGCTGCGCGTCAGTCGCGGCGAGATCGCGCCTTAGCCAGTCGAATTGCTCGGTGCTTATGTTCTGTTGCTTTGAGGGATCGTGATACCCACCGGCCTCGTCGGAGAACAACACAATGAAGTGCGCCCATTTGTAATCGAACGAGTAATACAGCGGACCGAAGTATTGCTTGTAGAGGTCGGTGTTACCCCCGGGTCTGTTCGGTCTGGCGTAGACGTCATGGTTGCCGGGAACAGGGAACCACGGCATCTGAAGGTTGTTCATGATGCCGGTAAATTCCTGCATTTGCGGAACCCACTGATCGGGCTTGTTGTACCCTTCCACCAAGTCACCCACCGTCATGACGAAATCCGGGTCGAGGTTGTTGGTCATTTCGACCGCTTGCCCAAGCACGATGACGCTGTCGTGTGGTCCGCCTTTGTGGTCGCCGAACACTACGAAATCGAACGACTGGGTGGTCGATGGGGCGAGTAGGATTTTATCGGACGAGGTCCCGGCGTTGACCATCACCGACTCCTCGGCTGTAGCATTGGAACAAGCCGGAGGCGAACAAAGCACGCACCAAAAAAGTGTTGATGACAGAAAATGGCGCATGAAAACCTCCTCCGGCATTTGAAGCCGTGATCTTCGGACCACGATGAAACCATGCAGGCTTTTCATCGCCGATCGGCGTACTCCAAGCTCGTGAAAGCGGCTCATTCAAGCATAGCCGCTGGGGCAGACTAACCGCACGCCCGGTGATATGGTAGGCAGGTGTTGTCCCGTTAACGATACCTTCACACGGGTGGCCGGTGTATGTTCCCTTAATAGTAGGCTGAGTACCATTTACTTGGAATATTCCGGATCAGCCACCGAATGGTCAGTGGGGCATGTAATGCAGGTAGGCAGGAAAGGGTCGTGCCATGTTGAGAATAACGGCGTTTTCGGGTCATGACGGGCAGTGGAGCCATCACAGTCAGTTCTACCTGACTCTGTTCGGCGGCTGCTCGCTGACGAAACCCACACTGGCACGACAAATCGTTCTTGCTCGCGAACTCGAGCGGAACGATGACGCCAAGCGCGCGGAAGAAAACGGCTCGTTCTTTTTGACGTTGTTCGGCGCGGTCGAGATTAAGTGGCCTACGTTGGCGGAGGAGTACATCGACTTTTCTGAAATGCTGCGAACGGGCGCCCTGCGCATGGAGGAATGGGACTCCCGCGTTACTGTAATGAGTGCGTTTAGGCCCGGTGCTTCGACGTTAACGCTGTTCGCGGGTTTCGACGAAAACGAAATTCCCAATGAGAAGGATGAAATCGAAGCCTTGGCTATCCAGCGACACTTGGGCAACATTTCCGAATCGGTTGGACGGATTTTGCAACTGGGCATTGGCAAGAAGGGGTCCGAACGGACCTCGATCATCCGCCGGGCCGTCATGCACAGGTAGTGGGCAGGAATGCGCCTTACAAATCTGCTTTTGGGTCTGATCTGATGATTGTCGTTGTGGTGTCGGACCACCTGCTTGTTCATGTCCAGTCCATAGTTCTTTCCTGGTCTTCAGCGGTGGCTTTCTCGTTTTGTGAAGGTAATTGACCGATATTTCGGCATTCGGGCACGCCACGTGCTACGTTCTCTTGACAGCCGCGAGGGGATACTGTTCAATCGCGGCAAATATGGGCTGTGGTGCAATCGGTAGCACGTCTGACTCTGGATCAGAAGGTTCAAGGTTCGAGTCCTTGCAGCCCAGTCGGCATTAAGGCCGGCTCCAACACAGGGGTCGGCTTTTTTGGTTGGGTTGACAAAGAAACCTGAGGCGGCGCGGCGGACTGAGCTTGCGTGTCCGCGTTGGCGAAGTGTTGTACGGCCGTTCGACGATTCGTTTATTCCTGCGCGGGGGCTAATAATCAGTGGTATCCCAGCCGGTACAAATCGTCCTCATTCAAGCCGAAGTGGTGTCCTATCTCGTGTAAAACCGTCTTGCGGATTTGGCTGAGCAATTGCTTGCGCGTGCGCGAAATGCGTTCGATGTTGTGTTGGTAAATAGAGATGCGGTCTGGCATGCGAGCGTGGTGGTGGACGCTACGCTCAGTCAGCGGTACGCCGTGGTACAGGCCGAGTAAATGCCTTGGATCGCGCACACCCACCGCTTTGCAATCTCGCGGCGAGGGCATGTCCTCCACATCCACGACGATGTCACGCATGTATTGTTCGAACCCCGGTGGAATTTCGGCTAGCGCTTCTTCTACCGCCGCATCGAACTCGGCCCGCGTAAGTCTCATCGTTTCACCATCCCGTTGATATCGAACGCTACCATCCAGCACGAGAGGCTCTACAATCTAAACCGTGGCCCATCGCCACTTAATTCTATTCCAAGTGGAGGATCAAATCGTGAATCATCCCAAAACGTTACCATTTGTTACCCTGCTGGTTGCGGTTTTGATGCTGTCGGGTTGCTCCTGGCCTAGCCTGCTCATCACACCCGTGTCCTCGAGCAGGGAGATGCGCGAACGTGTCATAATGCGCGATTCCGCCTTCGCCTCCGACAAAATCGCCTTGATCGATGTCTCCGGAACCATCTACAACGGGGAGGGGCTTTCGCTGCTGGGTTATGGTGTCAATCCGGTCGTGCGCCTGCGTGAACAACTTGACCAAGCACGGTGTGATGATCGAGTAAAGGCAGTGATTTTGCGAATTAACTCGCCGGGCGGAACGGTCGTGGCGAGCGAGGTGATGCACGACGAAATTAGGCATTTCCGCAAGAAGACTGGCAAGCCGGTTATCGCAGTGATGATGGATGTGGCGGCGAGCGGCGGGTACTACATCGCATGCGCCTGCGACGAAATTATCGCGAGCCCGTCAACCGTAACGGGAAGCATCGGTGTGGTCATGCAGATGTTCGAGGTAAGCGGTACGCTAGTGAAGCTAGGGATAACCACGGACGCGATCATATCCGGACCCAATAAAGACGCAGGGTCGCCTTTGCGAACGATGACTGCTGACGAGCGGGCGATTTTTCAGGAGATCGTGGACCGCATGTACGAGCGGTTTGTGATGGTCGTTGACGAAGGCAGGCCTGAATTGAGTACGGAGCGTGTTCGCGAATTGGCCGATGGCCGCTTGTATCTGGCGGATCAAGCGCTTGAGGCAGGTCTTGTGGATCGCATCGCCACGCTGCGTGAGGCGGTGGGAATTGTGAAGAAACGTATTGGTTCGGAGAAGGTCAAGCTTGTGGTTTACGCACGCCCCGCACAGTACCGCCCCAACTATTACGCAAACACACCTGACTCTACAGCTACTTTGCAACGAGACATCAATCTTATCAAGATTGAAGCCGGTGATTTGCTCTCGCCGCCCGCGCCGCAGTTTATGTACCTTTGGCAACCGGGGCGTTGATTAGACGCACTTGCCCGCGTCCGGAGTCGGGAGGGTGGTTCGACGTCGCACGATTCGCCTTGGATTTCCGCTTTTGCAAGAATGACGGTAAATAGTCGTCCCTGCGGAATCAGCTTGACGCGTTGTTTTTAGGCTGAAAGTAGCGTGCGTAGGGTGTAGATTTTGCAGGGAATTCAGGGATGACCGCTTGAA
>JANQHN010000232.1 GCA_028282665.1 Phycisphaerae bacterium
CCGGACACCGATCGTCGAATCGTGCGCTTAGTGTGCCCCAGTCCAAGGTCAATGCCGCACGGAACAAAAGTTCGGGCTGATGGAGTTCTTTTTCACGAATCAGACCTATAATCGTCAGCGCACCGACTTCCTCACTTGATATTGGAATTTCTTCCAGCAACTCACGTCGGGCTGACCGGAAAACATCGTAAGTACCGTCAGCATTGCGATCGGGCGACTCCAGCATTCCACCAAATGCGTGGAGATAGCCAGCATGCAGCGCTACCCTAAATCCACGGCGTCCGAGCACGATCTTTCCATCGCTCGTCTCGACTAGCGTACTGACGCCCAAAGGATCCGCAAAACAACTCTCGTTTTCACAGGAAACCAAATCGCGGTTCCGCACATTGGTACCAATAAACTCGCGATATGAAGTTTGTGAGATAAGCAAATGCAAAGATATACCGTTGGATGTTGCACGGACCAGCCGACCCAGTTGCCCGTCATAAAGAATTCGGCTTGATCTTCGCGCATCATGAAACTCCTGTTTCCAGGCTGAATCTATGGCGAACTCAATTTCATCCGTGGTGGACCTGGGCTCATCGATGAAGCTCACGCCAACGTCAGATTCGGCATAAGTGTGGGCAAATTCAACCGTAAACGGTGCAGCCTCGGGGAGACTAATCTGATCCATGACTTATTGCTCTTTGAGACGTGGCATGTATCACAACCTGAAGCATAACGTGTCAATCCACTACCCAGGTCACTTCGATAATGAAAACGAACAAAAGGCCGAGAATCGCCATGATCATGACCGCAATGAACCATCCTGAGCGATTTCTCGCCTGAACATGGTCCAGGCTGATCCAATCGCCACAATGCGGGCATTGATCGGCATCCTCAAACACTTCTCGACCGCAGGACGGGCATTGTTCCACCTGCGATTCGCCGAAGCCCTCCTCGTCATCGACGAGGTCTTCGTCCATCTCGCCGGGAAGCCACTGCCCATCCTCATCGAAAAGTTGCTGATTCATCGTCGCCCCCAAACACCGCCTAGCCCATACCACAAACATACCACAATTTAATTCACCCCCGAAGGCGGATACGCCTTGATCACGCTAAGCATTTCCTTGAACAGCGGTACATCGCACCGTTCACACAGTTCGAACAGAACGCTTTCCACGGTCGTCACGTTCGCCCCAGCATGCCGCATCCGCAACAAGGCTGTCTTGTAGTCAAGCCGTCCACGCGAGCCAATCGCGTCAGCGCAGACGAACACTTGATAGTCCATGGCGAGCAGATCGAGTGTCGTTTGTTGCACGCAGACGTGAGACTCAATGCCGATCACGACTACTTGATTCCGCTTAATCTCTCCAAGAGCGTCTCGCAACGGCTGCTCTCCACAGGAACTAAACGCCATTTTTTCCATTACGCGCGCTCTACAAGCCTCAAGCCGCTGAGCGATGCTGCCCTCTGTTTTACCGATCCCTTTGGGGTATTGCTCTGTCGCAAGAACGGGAAGGGAAAACACCTTTATACCTTCTAAAAGCTTGCGGCAAGCTTGCAGCATAGGTTCCTTATTTGCGATTGCAGGGAGCAGGGCGGTTTGTATGTCAATAACGAGGACCATCGTACGATCCCGGTCAAGTCGATCTGGTCGCATCATGTTCGGCTTCTCCGCTAGGGAACTGGAAGTTGCACGGCAGTGTATGAATGCGATGATGCAGCGTCAAACACACGCAACGCTACGGGCTGTTTTAAGAGCCTGTGGTTTTGGGTAGGATCGAGCCTGTGCGCGAGGCAAAGAAACAAATTGCCTCGATGTCACGCATCATTGGAACTGCCTCGGTTACCTCAATCCATAAGGAGGTTCAGTCATGGCTGCGACCATCACTTGGTTTGGACATTCAACCGTCAGACTCGTACTCGCGGACGACCGCGTCGTCATTGTCGATCCATACTTGGCCGATAACCCCGCCTGTCCGGATGAGTTTAAAAAACCAGACCGTTGCGACATGATTTTTCTTACGCACGGACATTTCGATCACATTGGCGGAGTTGCGGACTTGATTGACGCATTCAACCCAATCATCGTTGGCAACTTCGAACTATGCGCCGCTTTGCAGAAAACGCTCGATAAAGGCAATTACAGTCCGATGAACACTGGAGGAACACAAAAAGTGGAGGGCGTGAACGTAAGCCTGACGCCTGCGCTTCACTCTTCATCGATAGACACGCCCGCCGGACCGATGTATGCGGGCATGCCCAACGGCCTGGTGATCGAAGCACCATCTCTAGCCAAGGTCTATCATGCCGGAGATACGGACGTTTTCTCAGAGATGGAATTCATTCAACGTCGTTATCAGCCCGAGATCTGTATTCTCCCTATGGGCGGTTATTTCACGATGGACGCGCAAGGCGCCGCGCTAGCCGTGGAGATGCTCAAACCCAAGTGCATACTGCCCATTCACTTCAAGACATTCCCCGTACTTGCGCAATCCACAGATGAATTCGAGGCTGCGCTGCCAAGTGAACTAAAAAGGAGATTGGTCAAAATGGAAGCAGGCGTGGCCTTACCGTGGACGACGAATGGATTGGGGTAATCACCTCATTCGAAGATCCAGGCAAGCCCGTTAAGATAAGATTAATGTGACCGCCTTTCACATAGGTTCGCAGCCTTTTGCGACGTCTCGTGCGACCCAACAGCCCATAATGTCTCTGCGGGATTCACAAACTTGCACGAGTCCGATATTTTATGGGAATAACAGGCTTCACAGATGGCAGCGACGGAACTCTCAAGCTTTTGACTTGAGGGTGCACCGCCGTAAAATGTTTCGCACCAGGGCATTGATGCCCGCACATCGTGGCGAATCGTCCACTATGGTGCCACTGTGTGACATTTCAGGAGCGAGTGACGTATCGCGACACCGTGGAGGGAGCCATGCTCGTTAAAAGTCCGCCCAGCAAGAACGAAACTAAAATCCCACCGCCGCTTTTGAAGCGATTCTTGGATTATCTTTTTATCGAATGTGGATTGTCTGGTGCGACCATCACCGCCTACCAGCGCGACCTCACCGAATTTTGGGACGATCTTATCGAACTGGACGTCGATCTCGTCAACATCTCGATGGAGGACATCCAAAAGCACCTCAAGCGACTCCACGAGCGTAACCTTTCAAGTTCGACCATCGCACGGCACCTTGCATCAATCAAAGTCTTCCTGCGTTATCTCTACGCCGAACGCAGCATTCGCCGCGATCTCGCTTCGCTGATTGAATCGGTCAGAAAATGGCGAAACGTCCCGCGGACACTAAATGTGGATCAGGTCGAGGCGTTATTGCACGCGCCCGATCCTTCGCATGAGTTGTATTTGCGCGACAAGGCTTTGCTCGAATTGTTATACGCGTCCGGCATGCGAGTGACCGAGACGGTGGACTTGCGCGTCGAACAGATTAACCTCAAACTCGGTTACGTTCGCTGCATGGGAAAAGGACGCAAAGAACGCATCATCCCTATCGGTCGATTTGCCATCGAGGCTATCACTGAATACAATGAGGACCTCAGGCCTCAACTGGTCGGCGAGCGACGCACCACAAACTTATTTGTATCGCGAACGGGACGAGCCCTGGATCGTTCCGCGGTGTGGCGTCTGGTCCGCAAGTACGCGCAGGCGGCAAGCATTACGGCCAAGGTGTCACCTCACACATTGCGGCATTCCTTTGCTACGCACCTACTTTCAGGCGGGGCGGATTTGCGCATCGTACAGGAATTGCTCGGCCATGCCGACGTCACCACGACCCAAGTCTACACCCATGTCGACAAAGACCGCCTTATCGAAGTTCATCGCAAATTTCACCCCAGACAATAGAATATCAATATACGAAACATCGTGCTTCGTACGACTTGTTGCATAGTTTACGCACGCGGCCCCCACATCCATGCCAACGATGGACTTTCGCAATTCGACTGCGCTGAGCGATCTAAGATTGCGCGCGTTGTTCGAAGCCGCAATGGCCGGTTGGCGGTTAGGCCACGTAACGGTTCGCGTTCGATACAGCCGTGGAGCAGATTTCTCGGGCACGTGTATCTACACCAGTCGAAAAATTCTCATCAACCTGGGCAAACACCTGCGCTATCCATACATGATGGGCACGCACATCGCTCG
This sequence comes from Phycisphaerae bacterium, assembly GCA_028282665.1. Taxonomy (GTDB): domain Bacteria; phylum Planctomycetota; class Phycisphaerae; order UBA1845; family UBA1845; genus JANQHN01. The sequence goes on from JANQHN010000232.1 coordinate 4,145, forward strand.
GGCGCATGGCACAAAAGGTCGGTGGTTCAAGCCGGTCTATCGCATCGAAATGCTGGACGCCTATCATGTAGTTTTTTTCATCTTTCTGCACGAAATCTATCACCTGTTAGTCAAACGGGCGAAGCGAAACACGCGTCAGAAGGAATCCATGTGCGATCGATTCGCCACTCGGTATTTGGTTGATCGATTTGGCTTGCGTGTTTTTGATGACAGGAATGCCCCGGCTGAACGATTTGCGTGGGACTTTCAAGACGTGGAAGGTTTTGTCGGGGAGGCACAAGACCGGCGAACGGTACGGACCGCCGCTTTGCGTCCGAGAAAAAGCACCCCTCAAGTCAAGGAGAGGCAACTCATGCTGTTCCCCGTCGAATAATGTCAACCCAAGGCCGCCCCTTAAAGAAACAACCGATCCAGCAGAGCGTAGAGAATCTCGTTTAACGCCATACAACCGTCCACGCCCTCAAGGATTCGCGTAGCTGACTGCTCGTACGGACTTTCACCGATCTGCCCCCCCGCGCCGTTAACTAACGCACGCACGCTGTCGGGAGTAGCTTCCAGGTGAAACTGCAGAGCGACCACCCGCTTACCTATCGAAAATGCCTGATGCCTAACTGCCTCCGACCGGGCAAGAAGAACCGCACCTACAGGCAATTCAAACGCCTCGCCATGCCAGTGCAGAGGAGTGAACATCGGCGGAAGTAATTTTCCTACCCCCTCTGACGAAACTCGTTGAACGGAATGCCAACCGATTTCCTTCGTACTCGCAGGAACCACCTTCGCACCAAGAGCCGCTGCGATCTGCTGTGCACCCAGGCATACGCCGAAAACAGGCTTGTCGTGATTGACCGCCTCGCGAATCAGCGCCCGTTCATCCGCAAGCCACGAGTACGTATCCGAATCGTGAATACTCATCGGACCACCCAACACGATCAAACCCACCAAATCATCAACTGCAGGTACCCCCTCTCCGCGATGCAGACAAACGACCGACGCCTTCCTGTCGCGTGACCGCGCCCATGCCGCTATCGCTCCAGGCCCTTCGAATTCCACATGCTGCAAACAGTAGATGCTCATCACTTGACTCGGGCGTTAGTTTAGTCCCTGCCGTGCCTATGAATGGGATTATCTTTCACATCAACCACAATGCAGATCTCAGCAACCTGAAAGTAATTCGAACCACGAGAAAAACGGGTGGGCATCGGTTCGCCGATACTCGATTGGTCGGCAACTCCGATCGGTCTTGCCGGCCGATAAAAACATGAGGCAGCGCTCGCGCATTGTAGCTGTTTTAATCAAAAGCGTAGTACTTTAAAGCGAGGTTTCTGCAGTGGCAAATGCAGGGCGGGGCACGATACCCAACTAGAACTTCTCTAGTCAGTCACTAAGCGATGTTTCGCTTCTTCGATCCAGTAAGAGATCTGCGTAAGCAGTTTGGTGCGGTCAACAGGCTTAACCGCATAATCGTCGCAACCGACAGCTTCACACTTCTCCCGGTCGGTCGACATGGCGTGGGCGGTGAGTGCGATCACAGGCCCTTCATAACCTGCGCCTCGCAATTCCGCAGTAGCCGTGTACCCATCCTTGATCGGCATCTGCATGTCCATCAAGATCACATCGAATGGATGGCCTTCACGCCAAGCCTCAAGTGTAAGATTCTTGCCCTCCAAACCATTTTCCGCCGTTTGAACGGTTAGCCCAGCACGACGCAAGACAAACGCGATCAACCGAGCGCTATCGGGATTGTCCTCGACCAATAGCACCTTTCCCTCAGTTCGTAAATCAGCCTTTCGCTGCAAACCTTCCGCACCCTTTTCTTCAGTTAATTTTGGGATAGTCCGGCCGGTTGCGCTGTCATACATTGGAGTGTCCGTTTCCAATGGCCCGGTCACCACTGCCCCCGTTACTGTAGTGCCACTTCCAGGAGTGCTGGTTATGACGATATCCCCACCCAGTAGTGAAGAGAGCTTCCGACTAATGATAAGCCCGAGTCCGGTTCCACCAAACTTCCGCGTTGTGGAAGCATCGCCTTGCGAGAACGGTTTAAACAACTGAGCCAGTTGTTCATCGGACAACCCAATTCCCGTATCGATGACATCGAAGCGTAGCCACGGACCGGTTTCTGTCGAGTCGGTCTGATTCAGCGCATGACTGCCGGTTTCATCACGACCGCTCACATCATCATCGTACAAGGCATGGGTTGCCGTGGTTTTATTGAACCACTGCTGTTCGTGAGCGAGTGAGACAACGATGCGTACTCCGCCGGTCTCGGTAAACTTGATCGCGTTACCAACGAGGTTAAGGAGAATCTGCCGAAACCGCGTTGGATCCGTGATGATTCGATGCGGAATTAGACCCACAAACTCCAAATCCAGCGTCAGACCTGCCTCTTGCGCCCGCACACGCATCAAGGAAACGACATCGTCAAGAATTTCGCGCGGGGAGCACGGTATGCGTTCGACTTCCAACTTGCCCGCCTCGATCTTAGATACGTCGAGAATGTCATTGATGATTTGGAGTAGATGCGTGCTGTTGCGCTGAATGGTGTAAACCGCGTCGACACGCTCCGCCTCAGTCAATCCCGCATCGAGTAGATTCTCCGCAAATCCCAAAATAGCAGTCATCGGTGTGCGGATTTCATGGCTCATGTTCGCCAAAAACGTGCTTTTGGCCCGGTTGGCCTCTTCTGCCTCCAGCTTGGCTGCAGAGAGTTCCTGGCCTAAGTGTATTTGCTCCGCCAGATTGTTCATGAGCGTCGAGTTCAGTTCCATCGCCTTCGTTTTCGACTCCTCGGCTACGCGCTTGGCTTCATCCAACTCTTGAGTGCGAATGCCAACCAGACGCGTAGTCTCTTCTTCGCGATGCAACAACGATGCAATGTAAGCAGCCATCAGCGCCGTTAGCATAACACCGACACCAAAAACGCCGTGCCTAAGCCAACCCAGGACGTTCCCATGAAAACCGGATCTGGCTGTCACCTTGATGCACCACTCACCAGGTAATTCAGTCAAGGGTTCTGTAGCCATGAATGATGTATGTGACTTAGCGTCGCTTTTTGATCGCGTATCCCACAGACCACCGATATGCACTAACGACACCTCAAAACCCTTGGTGTCGACACCAGCCAATGCACGCGTCAAGAGTTTTCGCTCGGTCCAGGCGCTGACCGCAAATCCTCTTGTCGGGCCCGATTGCCCCGAAACGACATGATCATCACTCATTCGCGTCACTGGCGCGATAAACCAGATGGCGGGCTCGTGTTCTTTATCCCCAATGCTCATCAATTCCGAAACATAAACGGGAGCCAGTCCACGAACATTCAGCGAGGCGAGCAGTGCCTCACACGTTTCGGCAGTTAGTACAATTTGCTCCATACGTTCTGGCGGATGAGCAAATTGCAACTCAAGGCGACCGTCGCTCATCCGATTTAGCGTTTCATGCGGAGCTATAGGCGGATCGGCGGTAATCCAAAGGTCAACCGGTGCCAGTCCATCGCCATGCGTAACCGCGTTGCAGAAATTGATGAACTCGTCCCGGCGAACAAATTCTGACCCCTCGAAAAATCCTCGGATCGCTCCTGCCCGTTCGTGCCCGGCCAAAATGGTAGCATCCACTCTCTGGCGTACGAGCTCTACACGACGGCTGAACTCCGATTTCGCTTGGTGAGCTACCCACTTTTCCACCCAATGGGCAACGGTAAACGCCCCTCCCAAACCCGCGATCAAACAGCAGGATACGGGCAACAGTTTCTTACTAATCCTGGAAGTCAGAGCGATGTTTGAGGTGGCTGGCCTAAATCCTGGGTAGAGTGAAATTCCAATCATCCCCAGCACGGCTAGAGATCCTATCGCGGCAAACGCCAAAGCAGCACTCATCGACAACACCGCTTGTCGATCAGCTTGCGTGCGCGCTAGCTCACATAAATCTACGCTGAAGTGCAATGGGCCTATAGGTACACCATCGTAACGATGTAGCACCAGCTCAGACAGTTCTTCCAGGTCCGATTTGTGACCTCGGCGTGGAAACAGTGGACGCCAAGACAATCGACAACCCGTCGCTGACGACACCTCACTGAGTTCTTTGTCGGATAGGGGCCTGATCATCACCAGCATGCCAGCGGCAGGCCCCCGTTTGTCGTTGTGCAAAATAGGCTTGGCTGCGTAAACGCTGACGCCGAAATCGCCCTCGTCCACGTACCCTTGATTCACACCATGCCTGTTGGTTTGAATGTGATTCAATAAAGCGAGTGGGCGCGTTCGATCCACTATCGAACCGAGCCGTTCGTCGTACTCGACGTGAAAGCGAATATCACCGGCAGGACCCATCAGCAACACGCCGCTGAGTCCCAACGAGTGCAGTGTTTCCGGATCGAAATTCGTGTCCGCGAATGATTCCTTTCCGTGGAGAGCGAACCTGTACATGTCGTCCCAGCAAGCGTAATCCTCAGTGAGACGGGCGAGGTCGTGGATGCGAGACGTAAGCGCACTTTGGACGCGACCCCGAGCAGCCTGCAAACAGGCCTTCCGCTCGGCGGCATCAATCGCCTCGAGGCGTGGGCGGACTAGCAGCACAAAAAGGGCGGCGAGAACCGCCATAAGCGCCAGACCACTGAGACCTGCGAGCAAAGCTGATCGCTTCCGGTTCACGCGTTACGACGCTCCGGGTTGCCTAGTTCAGGCCATCAAATCTGCATCGGGCGAGGTGCTGACCCATTCACCCGCCATGGAACAAGCCCCCCCAACCACGACGTCTTGCCGTTCAAGAACGCCGCAATCGGCCAGGCTATTCTGGATGTGGAAGCCTCCAAGGAGAGGCTCATTTGCTTTGCCTAGAATTCATCGTCGGGTACCCGCCTCGGGATGAATGCCAAGGAAAGCACTACATCATCTTCGCAATGCGAAGCCTTACTTGACGCATCGCAGTATCGGTCGCATCAAACTGATGAAACGGCATGCACTGATTCCGACACGAATCTAATCCTGAATGTAGACTCTTTAGTCTATGGATTTACGCATCCGTTCTTTTCTTCAAGCAATGGTCTCTGCGAAAGCACTCGCTGGCCGCTGTAGATTTGCTGCAATTGATCACGAAGTTTAGCGGCATCCTCGAAACGTTCCTGACTGATCGCGTCCTGCAACGCACGTCTGACCTCGGTAAGCTCGTCATCATCAAGCTGCGAACTCACCTGTTCGCGGAAATCCTCAAGAATACGAACTTCTTCCAGATTCGCGTATTTGGAATCCGACTGATAATCTTGAAACAGGGCGCGGATGTGCATCAAACCACGATTGATGTGGGCCAGTGCGCTTGCTTTTTCGCCATTAATTAGAGCTTGACAACCGCGCGCCCGCGCATCCATCATCAGGATATAAGGCCTGAAGCCCTCAAGCCGCGTCTGATCCTTTTTCTCCATTGCATATTTGCAGCACAGGTTCATCACTGCGAGGTTGTGAGCTGCGTCGCCAACCACATTTTCGAACTCTTCGAGCACAAAGAACGCAACACATCGCCGGTAGTACAGTGATACCTCATCGCAAAGATCCGCACATTCGCCCGGAGTAAGCATAAAGCCCAGTTCAGTCCCATTTCGTTCTTGGTGAGTGGCGAGTCGCTGCTGGTGATAATCCAATAGCGAATCGCACCCAAAGGGATTCTTTCCGTCAGGCCGACCTTCAACTTCCATCTGCAAGAGCCCCAACTCGACACGGAGTTGGATTTTCTCAATGTCATCCATACCCAGAACCTTGCGGACGGCAATGCGATCAGGATCGTAATCCCACGCGGACAGAACATCCGTCATATCGATGTAAGACATGGCTTCTTATTCCCCTATTGTGCTTGCAATCGTAGCGGTCGAGTCCCCGTCCCCAACCGCTTGCAGTCTACGATTCGAGTAAATGCTTGGTCGTTTTTTCTTAACGCGAAACGGACCAGTGTATGATTTGAGAATTTTGATATGGTCGAGTGCCACATTCAGGCACTATTTCCAATCGAGGCATACGACCGATATTCGATGCATAACAAATCGATGAATACGACTTTTCGACCAAGCCTGCAAATCCTACTCAAAAAACGATGCGATGTGGGATAACCGGCGGTGCTGTGCTGAGGTCAAATGACGGATGCAAAATTGTTTATAGCGTTATAGGTCCAAACTCGCTTTTAGGGAAAGAACGCGCAATAAGAAGTGAAACATATTTTTTCGAAGCGCGCAGAAAAAACCCCGCCAAGTGGGCGAAGGCGGGGTAAGTGCTCAGTCGACCGAATGATACGTATCGGACGATCAGAACAGTTGATTGATTAACTTATCAGCAGTCACACGGATTCGCTCAGGCGTCTCATAAGTGCCGTTTTCAATTTCGAGCCTGATGGCCGCGATGCGTGCAAGTCTTGCGCTGGTTTCGTTGGCCGCCTTGGCTAAAGCCAATCCTCGTTCTGACAATTCCAAAATGTCTCCTTCAGCAACTTCGCGCGAGACGGTCGGATTGCTTGGCGTGTCCGATACTTGTCTCGCTTTAGCCAACGGCTGCAACTGAGTTGTCGTGCTGATTCGAACCATGTCCGTCATGTCGCTCATAATCACCGCCATCTATCCGCTACATTCCCAAATCAAGCGCGACGTCGACGATCCTCCATCGCTTCGCTACGTGTCCCCATCGACGCGCGTAATACACATATAGACGGTACTCACCGCCCTTGGTGCTCACTTGCGTATTCATCCATGAAACGCCGGTGGGAACCCGGAGGGTCGTAAGCAACCCCCGATTGGGTGTCTCCGATGCCCGATAGAATCCGAGAGTCGCCTACTGTTGTCGCCCATAATATCGGAAGCCTGCATTGGTGGTCTTGAAGGAAACCGAGTTAATCTTCCTTCATTCCGTCGGACGTACACTACCAATGGACGACTGACCGATCAAACTACGAGATATGGTGGAATCGAGCCTTATAAGCGCAGGAATTGCACTCGATCTGAAATTTTCTTACATGTTGCAGGAGTCCGATAATGCGAGTGACGCCAGGTTTCCAGAGGCAATTCAATGGCCTGGATGGACTGCACGAAACACAAACAAACGAAGGCGAATGGTGCTCAACAAAGCATCCACCCGCCTGATAAATCGATTATCTGGATTGTGGTTTTCCGCCACAAAAAGTCGATCGTCTACTTGCCCCGCGCTATGGGCAAGCCTGGGAAATCATGAACAAACACTACGGCAGATCAACGTCCTCATCATCGAAGAAATCTTCATCAAAATCCTCGTCATCGAAGTCTTCGTCATCGAACGCATCGTAGTAGTCCCAATCGTCCTCAAAGAAATCGTAGTCTTCGTCCCAGTCGTCGTAGTCTTCGTAGTAGTCAAAGTCCAGGTACCGATCCCAAGTTGCGAACGTCCAAGTGCCGTTAGCCCCGTCGCTGCACGTCCAAATGCCCTCTCCGCCGTCAGGCGAAGTGAAGCCGCCGAGGTACTCACAGGTCACCCCATCGGCAAAACCCGCAAGATCGAACGCCATGTACGCGTCGCCTTCCTGGGTGATACCCGATTCGGTAGTCTCAAAGAAGAACGGTCTGGTGGGATGGCTCAGAAATCCCCACACGCTGCCATCGCCCTCGACGTAGAAGTCTAAATACCAGCCGTCGTTATCCTCGCCGGTGTATTCTCCGGTGGGAACGCTGTCGTCGAACTGTGAAGTCTCCGCCTCGTACGCAAACGGCTCTTCCTGGAAAAACACCGCCGACTGCGAATCGTCCTCGTTACCAGCCAAAAGAACTGCGGAAAGTGTATAACTGCCCCGGGCCAGATCGAACTCTTCATACGGCAGGAACAGCACCAGATCAGTGAACGCATACACACCAGAAACATAGATCGAACCCGCTGCTGCAACAAAACCGTCATACGCGTAGTCGCCGTCGCGATCAATCAACAACTCGCCTGTTCCCTCATCGATGATCGCGAGGGCGAGTGTGATTTCCTGACCTTCGAGCTGTTCACTTAGCGTCAAGTCGAAAAACACACCAAGCCCCTCGATACCTGCATCCTCGTCCGAGGCATCCGCAAACTGAACGTTCGAGAGCGCAATGAGGTCGGAACCGGGCAAGGGAGCATCGGGATCCTCGACAACAGCCTCCGGAGAAACCGGCGCGTCGCTGGTATTGTCCCATGTCACCCACAACTCGAACAACGTCGCTCCTTGTGAAAGCAGTTGGCTTGCGTAGTCAATCGCTTCGTAGGAGATATACCAGAATCCGTTCTCACCCCAATTCAAACCCCACGAGTTCATCACCTTAAACCGTTGAGCGCTGTCGTCGTATCCGACAATCACAAAAGCGTGACCTCCCGCAGCAGGATCGCTTAAATCCGCCTGGTAGTCCTGAAGCGTCCACTCTTCGCCGCCAGCCTCCATAAAGGTCTCGCCAACAACGATGCCGATGATGACCGGGTTTCCCTCGGACAATGAACGCCGTACTTCGTTTTTGGTGGTCAGGCGGGCGTAGTCGCGAATCGTGTAGTTTTTAGCTTCGTCAAGCGCAGCTTGCGATGGCGGAGAGGCGCAAATTGTCTCGTTGTAGCTCATCGTGGCGAGCGTCGCGGCACCACGCGTTTTGAGCAGATCCATGACCGTCTTGATTGTGCTTACAGCGGCGTTGATACACCGGTTCGGATCACCTTGCGCGTTGTTGGTGAAATAGTAGACAAAGGAAGGACTAAATATCTGTTCGAATGAGGACGGGCTGTACTGACCTTCCACTGCCTCCTGGTAAGTCTTCACCGCATACGCGCACGCCCAAGCTGTACACGATCCCTGCGATCCCTGGTTACCCGGATCCGGGAACTTATTCGTGGTGGTCAGATCGACCTTATCCGGCAGTCCGCCGGCACCAAACGTCAGCGCAGGCCTGTAGGTCTGAATGGATTCGTACACTTGTGGATCAGTAAAATTCAACCCGCGCGAGAATGAGTTGCCGTCAGGGGTTGTATTGTCATTGGTATTCGTGGGGAGGTTGTCATTGGTGTTTGTACCGGGCCCCGGCTGGGCACAACCGATGAACGTTGCAGCCATTATACCCACCACAAAAATCCACTTGCGCATGATTCGTTTCTCCTGTTGCCAAATCAGATGTGATCGATCTGCTCGCGGCACCCTCCGGCAGTCCCACTGGACAGATCATCGAAGTGCCGCCATCATCGGCGATTCGAGTACCGGGCCAATAGAAAAGCCTAGACTTTATCTGTTTTTATTGGACAGAACTGTTGCAGAATAATAGTTATCGGCACCACACCAACAGACACACAGCAGGTGATGTCAATCAATCGGGCGCCGTTACAACCAAAGGATCAGCAATTGAAGTTCATCATCGAGTTCGAAGGTTTGATTGCAGAGGTAGCAGACGCCTATTATCACGCCTACACGTTGGCGTCGAGGGATGTCGGATGGTCCAAATTGGAGCGCGGAGAGTATTGGCGACGACTACGCAAACAGGGGCGCTTGGCCAATCTACTTACCGGGGCCAAGCCGGTAAAAATAGAAGAGTTTTGGAAACGTTTCGACGAGCGCCTGGAGTCGGACGAAACGGTGAATGCAATGACGCCGGTCGAATCGTTGGCTGAAGTGGTGCGTCGATTGCAGAAAGCCGGCGAATGCATGCTGGTAACGATGGGGGCTAACGTCGATGCACGATGTGCAATCCTTACTCAATGGACGAGTGACGCGTTTTATACCTGCTTCGAAAGACTTAGCAATGATGCCCGACAAAGACCTGCCGAGTTGCTAGCCTTGTCGGGCAATGTCGCCCAAACGGTTGTAGTGGCATCGAGCGACACGCTGATTCGAGCAGCAGGCGTTGCGGAGTTGTTTTCGGTAGCAATTGCGATGGGTGCGGTTAGCAAAGCACGACTTTTACAAGCGAGCCCGTCTATCGAATTCGCGAATGCCTCCGAACTCGCGGAAGAAATCGCAGCCGGAGGCGGGCGGCTGGTAGAAGCCGGGCTCCCTTCCGCCGAAATCTGACGCACCACGCGAAGAGGTAGTACAGTTTAGAGCACGTTTGTTTCACTACGGATTTCAAGAAAAACCATGCCCGAGTATACGCCGCATCAAAAAAAAATCATCGAACGATACTATGACCACAAGGACGACATCATGCTCGCCAAGTTGGGCGACATCGTAAGTGATCTGTACTTGGCAGAATCGGCGAAGAAAACTGCGCAATTGTGGAAGCGAGCAGAAACAGCCATGGAGAACCTGAAGGTCCCGCCCAAGTTGATGCAACACATCGTGGCGTCTAAAAAACCGGAAGTGCTTGCGGAAAATTTGAAGATTTGGTTAAGCGACGCCAAAAAGAAACGGAAGTAAATCCGACTTTCGAAAAATTCTACACACACAGCGGCGTGACGATTTACAGGAAATGTCACGCCGCGTTTGCTGCTTTGCCATTTCGGGAGTCACCCGCGATGCACACGCCGGAGGCATGGGGGGCTTGATCAAACCGTCTCGGTTGCGATAGGCATTACTCAATGCAAGCGCGACAGAAATGCTTTGGAAACACCTCGGTTACTCACGACAAATCCCGATGATGTTGTCGACCACCGCCGGAATGGTGGCCGGGAAACACAATTGCGATTCTTCTTCAACCACACCCGCCACACGCACGCGCTGGCCGGGCAGAAAGTTCCCGACGTTTTCGATCGCGTAAGAATCGCCGCTATCCGCGTTGAATAGCAGACAACCTTGCGGCCCGAAACCAAGCGTTCCGCATTCATCCACGAAACGGTAAATCTCGTTGTCGACAATCGCATCCCCAATGACGGGAAAGCACATGGCAGAATCCTCGACAAGGCCGCCTTTCACGTAAACCTGCGCTCCGTGGAAAAACCCTCCCGTGTTCTCGATGAGATACGTCTCACCGCCTGTAAGAGTAGTTAATGTCATACAACTTTGAGGCCCTCGCCCCAGCACACCAGCCTCCTCGAAACATGCGCTCACAGTTATATCTACTAATGCCGGTGCCACAAAGGGGAAACAAATAAGAGAATTCTTATCCACTTCCGCTTGAATGTACACATACTCACCAGGCAGCAAACCACTCGACGGATCAAGGAAAAAATTGTGCCCATCGTCGCCTAAAAACTTAAGGCAACTCTGCGGACCGAAGGCGACAACGCCGCATCCAGAATAAATCTGGACATCGCGGCTAAGTTCGCCTTCCGTATTTTCAATATCTGACAAAACCCCCTCCACTTGCTCATGAGCCATCACGGAAGGGGAAATGACCTCCGGCTGCGATTTTTTCTTGCTTTCTTCCCACTTCCCCAGTTCTGCATAGACTGGTGCTGATAGCGTGCAGCACATAAGTATGCACACGAGCATACTGAGAATTGAATTTTTCATAATTTACCTCCCAAAAAACTATTGAAATGAGCGAGACACGAACAGCGGTGAACGGCAGATGAGTAGATTCGTTACGCCCCCAATCGTTTGCCATGCACTGCGCTGTTCGCACAGAAGAACAGATCCTAATGATCTGTTTACTGTTCTGATTCTACCACACAAACAACAACCCCCCAAGATGGCGACAGATTTTTACAAACCACAGTATCTCGATGATGTAATACTTGTACAGATCTCTAATTCAGCTTAGCGCCACTACTTTAGCTACGTGATAAGCCATTGCATCCAATATATTAAATTAAACTTATTAGTAAAATTTAATCTCCCTCTTCCTCCCACTCCGCCAAAACGAACCCCGCACGCACTGGTGGAGGCATGGATGAATCCGTCCCCTTCACACCACGCCAAATGATCTCGTTAAAGAGCAAATCCTCGGCGGCATCTTCGCGCGAAAGATCGAGCTGTGCGCTAAGCTCGGCACCCCAGGAATGTTCCGTGTTAACTTCAATCATATCCACGCGAGCAGGCCTTGCTCTGTAAGGCGTGAGGTCGCGCGCTGGTCCGAAACAAGCGTACATCGGCAGGACGGCAGCGTCGAATTGGCTCATTGGCTCCAAACCAAGGATCAGTTCCATCGTTCGAAGCATGCTCGCAGTGGAGTACAGCGAACGGTCATGCGCCGCAACATTTTCGCATCGGTTTTTTCAATCACGCTCAGGGGCCCCTGGAATAGTTTTCCGATGTACTCGTCGATGGTCGCGCCGTAGCGACACGGATTCGGATCTGTGCGATTGGCTTTGGGCGTCGCGCCTTTGCCGTTGGCAATGAGGATGTGCTTATCATCCACAGAGGTTCGCACACTCGTCGCCTTCCATCCTACGGGAATAAAACCAAGCGATCGACTTCGTCCCATGCGTCTAACACACGCAGTTTATGACCGCGATTGCCCGCGACGAAAATCTTTTTGCCGTCGCGAGAAACCGTCACACCGGCGGGAACGCATATCTCTTCCTTTGATTCAACCAATGAAATCGTAACGCGTGAACCGAGTTCACCATCCTCGAAATCAAAGCGATAGGTTTGTTCCGACGTACCTCCGCTGCAATAAAAGTGTTTACCATCGGGCGAGAAGTCGAGCCCGTAAAACGCCGCCTTGAGAACGGATCGCGAAACGACTTGCGAATCGCCTTTCCCGTCAAGCTTGAGAATGATGACCTCGTGAGGTCCGAAGCCGGCATGCAAAATGGCAAGATGTTTGCCATCCGGATGGAGCTTCATGTTAACTGGCAGGTCGCCAATGAGGCGCTGCGTACCGGCGGGCATGAACGACCATTGGTTGGGCAACTGCACGCGACCATCAATCCGCGCACGCCGGGCAATCGCGTGGCTGTCGGTGCCGTGGCTGTTTGCATTGTGTTGCAGCTGGCAATCACAAACATGACAGTAAAGACTGCCAACATGCATCCTAATAAGATTTCACATTTTCAGAACATTCGCTTCCGTTTTCACATATTGAGATCATAGATTTCGAGCATTGCTTGCAGCATCAACCAGACGCAACTCATACAACGTTCGGAACAATTGGAAGACGCAGGCAGGAAAGCCTGTCCGGATCGTGGTAAACCGTATTGGCGGCGATCACCGCCGTTACCGCTTCGCCGGGCGGATCGAGCGTGTTGGTGTGAACCGCAAATTTCGGCAACGCCGCGGAAGCAAGCTGTAAACGAATTCGATGACCGGCGAAAATTCGTACACCCGTCGCCCACATATCGACTTCAATCCTGACAACATCGCCGGGAGTCACCGGATCGGGCTTTGCCAGCGAATCACGAAGCGCTAGCCGGATATTCCCATCACACAACTGCCTAGATAAGCCGTTCGGATGAACGTCGCAAAGCATCGCGCAGAATTCCGTGTCTGCCGCGCTGGTGGACACGTACAACTCCGCGAAAACGCGCCCGCAAATCACGACGTCATCCTGCAATACACCGGAAGTATAACAAAGCACATCATCCCGTCGCTGCACGGGTCGCGCATCGAATGGCCCGCCAACCTGCAACGTACCTGCATCGTAAAGGTAAGGAGTGGGATCGTCCGGGTCGTATTCGTAAGTGTCGGGCGGTTCGTTCACGGCTGGTCGTTCCAACGACAACAAACCATCACCTAGCATGGAGTTCGCGTTTCCGCCGCTGCGCAGGAAATAAGACGTATCAACCACACCGGGCGGCCAATCTCCAAAATCACGCCATCGATTCTCCCCCATCAGAAAGATTCGCGCCCGCGGTTTAGGTTCGGGCGGCGAACTTGATTCCCCCATAAAGCAATCTAAGAAATCCATAATATAGCCATTCAAATCGATGACTTCCTCAGAGCCAAAATCCACCCCAGGAACCACGCTCCTGGTATTCGTCGCATGAGGCCAGGGACCGATAAGAACGTGTTGATCGTCTTTGCTTTTCGCAAGCTTGCGCGCCGCGGGAAAGTTGTTATAAGTACTCGCGCCGTCATCATCGTACCAACCACAGACGTGCAGAGCGGGCAAATCCAATTCGTTCATGCGGTGCATGTAGCAGGCTCGTTCCCAATACGCATCTTTGGTCGGATGCGTCAGCCAGTCAGTCCACATTCTGCTGTCAATGCCCAGTTTTGCCGGCAGTTCGTTGAGAGGTCGGTGCTTGTAGAGTAATTCCCAGTTGTAGCTCGATACATCTTGATTGGTCCGCCCATGGACAAAAAGCGCCCAGGTGATCATCGTCCAGAAGATCGATCCGTTTTGCCAAGGCACGTTGATAACCGGATCGGGCAACGCCACGATGGGAACGATTGCCTTCACCGCCGGATGATGATCGAACGCGCTCATCCAAACGCAATAACCTTCGTACGAACGGCCCATCAGTGCGATTTCCCCATTGCAAAACGGTTGATCTGCGAGCCACGCCTGCGCATCGAGCCCATCCAACGCTTCGTTGAAGAAAGGCTCCCAATCACCTTCGCTATCATACCGCCCACGCACATCCTGAATGACGACGGCATAACCGCACGAAGCAAACGCCCGACCTAGCGGCACTTTTTTGACGGGATCGTTATTGCCATACGGCGTGCGAATTGATACGACAGGCCAGGGTCCTTCACCGACGGGCAAAAACACATCCGTGGAAAGACGAACGCCGTCCCTCGTGATGCAACCATGATTCAGTTCCACGCGCACGTCGTATCGTTGTCGAGTACTCACGCCCATCCTCCATTTCGCCCCATACGGGTACGGCGGTGTTCTTCCGGCTCACTGATGGGCGGTAGCGTACCACGTCGCAAAACCGAATCCAGCGCACACAGCCCCATCAAGCTTTGACGAACATTGGTTGAAGACGATGAACATGCATTGTACAACCGCTTCGTTACGAATCGCGATTTCTATAAAGGGAGCGGCAAAATGTGGGGATTCGACCTGGAAGCAGCACGCCCGCACCGGGACGCAGTGGTCGAAGTCGGGCACGCACGTTTCACGGTGCTCACATCGTCATTGATTCGTCTGGAATACAGCCCCGGCGGAACGTTCGTCGATCTTCCTTCATTGTTCGCAATTCAACGGCATTTTCGCGTGCCGCAATACGAATTGAGCAACGAAAAAGAAGTAGTCACTATCGAAACCGAGCAGATTCTCTTGCGTTACGTTCGTGATGCCGGCCCATTCAGTGGTTCAAACCTCTCGATCGAATACAAAAGTGAGAACGACAGCTTCATTTGGAATCCCAGATTGTGGAATCGCGGCAATCTAGGGGGAACAGTACGTACACTGGACGAATGCGACGCGCCGCTCGATTTGGGTGAAGGCCTGTTGTCGAGCGACGGATGGTATCTGTTCGACGATACGCATCGTCCACTCTTTAATTCCAACGCAGAAGTAGTCGCACGACCAGAGCCCGTCGGGATAGACTGGTACTTTTTCGCGTACGGACTGAACTATGAGCAGAGTTTGAAGGACTTTCTGGCGATTGGTGGCCGCGTGCCGCTTCCGCCGCGCTACACTTTTGGAAGTTGGTATTCTCGGTATTGGCCTTACAAATCAGAAGAACTTCTGCAAATTGCCGACGAATACAGGAAGCGCGGATTCCCCCTGGATGTTATGGTCATCGATATGGACTGGCACCTTGATGGGTGGACCGGTTATACCTGGAATAAGAAGCTCATCCCCGACCCGGACAAACTTTTGGCTGATCTGCACAAACGCGGACTGAAGGTCACCTTGAATCTCCACCCTGCTGACGGAATCCACGCTCACGAGGCAACCTATGAAGACTTCGCTCGCGCAATGGATGTTGATCCGACAAGCCGCAAACCGATCCGCTTCGACTGCACCGACCCCAGTTTCATGAAAAACTACTTCGAACTACTGCATCACCCGCTGGAAAAACAGGGAGTGGACTTCTGGTGGATCGACTGGCAACAATCGAAGAAGACGGCGATTGAAGGACTCGATCCGCTGTTCATGCTCAATCACCTGCACTTTAGGGATTCGGAACGATCGATCGCACCGGGCGAAACGAAGCGTGGGATGATTCTGTCACGATGGGCGGGGTGGGGCAGTCATCGATACCCCATGCAATTCTCAGGCGACACGGTGGCGACGTGGAAAGTGCTAGCATTCAGCGTGCGTTTCACGACAACGGCGGGCCAAATGGGCGCAGGCTACTGGTCGCACGACTTGGGTGGACACGATACGAAAGACGACGGGCGAGTTGATCCGGAGCTATTTGTCCGTTGGACCCAATTTGGAGCGTTTTCGCCAACGATGCGATTGCACAGTACGCGCGATCCCAATAACGATCGCAGACCTTGGCTGGATGGTCCACCGTACGAAGAAGCAATGCGGAACGCATTTGCGCTACGGTACCAGCTTATGCCATATGTTTATACGATGGCGCGGAAGTGCCACGACACGGGCTTACCGCTTTGCCGACCCATGCACCTTGCCTACCCGCGCGACGAACGCGCTTACCGCACGCCGGACCAATTTATGTTTGGTGATGACCTGCTTGTCGCGCCGGTACTGGAACCCGCGTTGAAACCGGGCGATCCTGTTTCCGTAAACGTTTGGCTACCCACAGGAACGTGGTACCACCTCATCACACATGAACGATTTGAGGGCAACACAGACATCGTGGTTGATGCACCATTGGAGCGCATACCCGTGTTCGTTCGCAAAGGAGCCATTCTACCGCTAGCGCCGTTGGGCCGACTTCATTCTGGAGAAAATCTCGAACAACTGCACTTGTTGATCCACGGTGTATCGAACGGCGAGTTCACGCTGTACGAGGACGATGGCGAATCGACCGGCTACCTGGATGACGAGTTTGCAACAACAAGGATAAGCCTTGAGCGGGAAGAAAACCAAACGACACTCACCATCGAACCGCGCAGCGGCAAGTACGACAGCATGCCCGCAAGACGCGAACTGCATGTCAACCTGCATGATCTCGATGAAGTCAAGAGTATAAAACTCAACAGCAAACCGCTGCCGCAGGACGCGTGGTCGTTCGTCAACAATCCAGGGCAGTTGTCCATCGAACTACCCCCACTCGATCCGGAACTTGAACAAGTGATCGCAATTTCGCTCTGACCACCACAGCAGCGAAACTCACACGTTAACACAAACGCAGCGGCCTACCGCAGCGCATCACGCCGCCTGTCGCGACGTGAACCAGCCGTGAGCTCGACCCACCAGTTTAACGATCAGGTAAACCGCCCCCGCAAGGGCGATCGTTGTTGCGCCGGGAGGGACATCGCGGTCGTAGCTGATCGCCAAGCCCGCCGTCGTCAACACGCCGCTAATCAACACTGCTAGTACCATGACCTGCCACAAACGATTAAAAAAACAATTCGCCACCGCAACAGGAAGCGTGAGCAGCGCAATAACCATCACAAGCCCCACAACCTTTAACAGCACCACCACTGTCAGCGCCGTTAGCCCCAAAAGCAGCAAGTAGAAAAACTCCACAGAAACCCCGCGCAGTTCCGCAAACTCGCTGTCAAAACAGACCGCGAGAAACTTGTTGTAAAACAAAACGCCAAGCCCAACCACAACCACATCGAGCATCGCAATCAGCCACAAATCCTGTTTGGTAATTAACAGAATGTTACCAAACAAGTAGCTCATCAAATCTTCGGTGTATCCCGGTGTGTAGGCAATGGCGAGGATACCCACAGCCATACCCAGCGCCCACAGTGCGCTAATCACCGTATCTTCGCGTTCGCGGGCGCGCAGCGTGACAAACCCAATCACCACGGCAGCCAAAAGAGCCGCCACCTCCGCCCCGTGAATCGGGCGAAGCCACGTAAATCCGTGTACCAGAT
>JANQHN010000365.1 GCA_028282665.1 Phycisphaerae bacterium
TGATTGTCGGCGGGCACGATGCTCACCGGTGATTTCTCCGTCTAGCGACCGCCCGATGCACCGGCACAATTGCCGGATCAATCGGGACTTAGATTCCCCCCTATACTACGACAATTTGAGAGGTGACACTGAAGAAATTGACGAAGTGGTCTAGAATTGTTCATTTCTAGAAACGGCAAAATCTGTGCAATGCCGTTTGCGCACGAAAACGGCGGAGCCATAAAGGCCCGCCGGTATCGCCCTGACCGCTAGAGTGTCTCGCAAATGCCCGAGACTGGATTCGAACCAGCACGGGGAAATTTCCCCACAAGCACCTCAAGCTTGCGCGTCTGCCAATTCCGCCACCCGGGCTCAGGGTGCAGTCGAGCGAGCGAGTCTATCCCGCGGATTGAGGTAGTCAAGCCCCGAATGGGCGTACCGGGAGCAATAAAATCGGTTTCGCATGCCTTGAGGCTCTTGAAACCGAACGCAAGCTGCGGTATACGATATGTATACGTCCTATGTGGCGTACCTCAGTAAGTATAGGAGACGGCGCACTCTGGATTGCGCGACCCTTGAAACAGGATCGTGACCCCTGCCTTCTTCCAACAACGCGGTACGACTGTTGCCCTAGCGGAAATCAGGAGTATAGTGTTTCGGCATCGGCCCACCCCGGGCTTTTGTGGCGAATGACAAGACCGTCGCTGCGTGTGGCTTGGACAACCCAACGTAAGGAGAGGCCCCTTGAGTACTCTGACGAAAGTCTTCGTCGTCCTTCTGGTCGTTTTCAGCATTGCGTTCACAATGATGGTGATCCCGTTTGTCGCGAAGACGGCGAAGTGGAAGGAGACGGCGGAAACCTACGAGAAGTCTGCTCTGGTTGCAGAAACCACCCTGCGCAACCACATTGCAGCGCATGCCGCGGAACTCGCCACCCTGCGAGACACGATTCGCGAAGACCGCAACCGCATCAACGAACTCAATCAGGAGTTACAGCAGGCGCTTAACCACGTCGAGCAGATGCGTAGCGAACGCGATCAGGCCGCTTCTGACAAAGCCCGTGCCGAAGCGATGAACCATGCTCTCACCGCACAGCTCGATGCCGCTCAAAAAACCGGTCAGGAATACCGCGACCAGCGCAACGGATTGGAAACCCGGGGGATCGAATTGGAGCAGCGCAATACCGATCTGAACGATCGCGTGTTTGAGTTGATGGCCCAGTTGGATGTACTCCAGGAGCAGAAGCGCCAATTCGAGCAGCAAATTTACATCCTAAAGCAGGAAAATGAAGCGCTTGCCTCCGCCGCTCGCAGACCGGGTTCTGGCGCGATCCTCGAAGACCCCTCCGGCATCGCCCTTAGTGGCGTAGACGCGAAGACGCCCGTCGCCTACGCGGCGGTGCGTGGCAAGGTCATCGAGGTCGATGGCAACATCGTCACGATTTCTGTCGGCGCATCGGACGGCGTCAAAGAAGGCATGCTCTTTGTCGTGCATCGCGATGGCGACTACGTTGGGGACGTAAAAATCAGCTTGGTAGATCCCGACAAGTCAGCTGGACGATTGGTACAAACCCAAGGCCAAATAAGGGTGAACGATCAGGTAACCGATTCTGCTTGGTTGGGCGCTTCAAAAGGATAGGTATGTACGTCTCCTTAACATGGCACGGCTTGGCTATAATTTGTCGGTCCGCGCCATAATCGCTATTTGTTGTCAGGCGTTGATGCAAACCGATTTTTGGCGTACATGACAGTCGAACCAAACGCTAACAGCTTTTTAAAAGCAGCGCGGAGATAGAAGGATGAGCGAAGGCCCTGCCAGCACTCCGGAAAGCGACGTTTACACGATTCTGCTGATTGTTGCGACCCTCATCATTGCTGCGGGGACTGTTTACCTTGGCGTGCGAATGAATCAGCTGTTCGGCACGTGGAACCCGTTTACCGGTACGTAACAGGTCCAAACTACGGATCACGTCAACAACGGGCGAACGATCTGAAACGGAAATGCGGTTTTGCCCTTGGGCGCCAAAATCCGCCGTGCTAGGCTTGTTGGGCAGCGACACCGCCCGTGGTACGCGGGTGGTTTTGTAATGCGCGGCGAGTGCGGTTACACTATCTTTGTCCTTGCACGTGTCATTTTATCGGGGAGTGTCTTTTGATACTGGACCCACTTCTTGGATTGTTTAGCTCCGACATGGGTATCGATTTGGGTACTTGCAACACCCTCGTTTGTGTCAAGGGTGAAGGAGTGGTCCTTAACGAACCTTCCGTGGTTGCCGTGCGCAAAGGTACGAATCAGGTTCTGTATAACGGCAATGCGGTGGGCAACGTTGCGAAAGAAATGCTCGGGCGCACCCCCGGTTCGATATCCGCTATACGTCCTCTCAAAGACGGAGTGATCGCCGACTTCGACATTACAGAGGCGATGCTCGGCTATTTCATTCGGAAGGTGCACGGCCGCAACCGTATGGTTCGCCCTCGCGTGGTTATCGCCGTCCCCTCCGGCATCACCGCCGTTGAAAAACGTGCCGTTTACAACTCCGCTGAAAGAGCGGGCGCGAGACGCGTTTATTTGATTGAGGAGCCCATGGCCGCGGGCATCGGCGCCGGTTTGCCCATCGGTGAACCGACAGCTTCCATGATCGTGGACATCGGCGGAGGCACGACCGAGGTCGCTATCATGTCACTTGCTGATGTCGCCTGCTCTTCAAGTATCCGCGTGGCGGGCGATGACATGGATGAGGCTATCATTGCGCACATGCGGAAGAACTATAACTTGATGGTCGGTCAGCAAACCGCTGAGGCCATCAAAATCGAAATCGGTTCAGTATCGTCGCTCGAGAAAGAGCTCAATCGCGAAGTTCGCGGTCGGGATTTGATCGGCGGATTGCCGAGAAAAACCGTCATCACTAGCGAGGAAGTCCGTGAGGCACTCATGGAACCGGTCAGTCAGATTGTGGACTGCGTCACCCGCACTTTGGAAAATGCTGAACCGGAACTTGCGGCGGATCTCGTTGAGAATGGTATTTTCCTCGCGTAACAGCGCCCCTCCTCCCGCGAGGAAAA
>JANQHN010000315.1 GCA_028282665.1 Phycisphaerae bacterium
CACGGTTGTACAACGTGGCCTGATACCCGCCTCGCCGCATCAACTCGCCGGCCTCCTCAAAGAGCGCATCCGCCTCGGGGATCGACTTCGACGCGGTCAGTCGATCCGAAGGAATCTCGGCATCAAGGATGTACTTAAAAGGCTTTACTTTGCGGAGCCCCGTAAGCTCAAATTCCGCCCAACGCTGCTTCTCCAACATGCCGTTACGACCGTAGTACGTACGAAGATCTTCGAGGTAACGGTGATACTTCGCACGGTTGATCAACACCGCCTCAACCAAGTCGACCTCCTCGCGCGGAATCACTTGAATATCCACGGCAAGCGACTTACCGCCGACACCTTTGGGGTGTGTTGCGGACGTCGTAGGCGCACGGGGTTCCTGCCGTTCACGCGAAATCGGGGAAATGTCACATCCGCCACAGAAGATCGCGGCCAAAAAAACCATACATACCGAGCGAGCCATCTTGACACCTCGAAGGACTATTGAAGAAAGTAAATCTATCCGGACCAATCGGGTCGCCATTACACCTTTACGCCGCACCAACGTCAAGGTTAAAGAAGCCCGAGGCACAACTCGTTACCACTGTGCTTCCTCGAACGCCCCCATCGCCTTTACTTTCTTGGCTGGACGGGATTTGATGATGGCGTTTGCAAGCGTCATATCCGCTTTGTTCGTGATCTTTAAGTTCGTATGGTCACATTCGACCACGCTGACCGTCTCGCCCAATTTCTCAAACAATAACGCCTCATCGGTAATTTCACTGTCAATCTCACCACGCCTGCTCATGGCATCCTTAAAAAGTTGTACCTTGAATACCTGAGGCGTTTGAGCTTCGTACATGCCGGCACGAGGCACCGTTTCGTCGATCACCTTGCTGTCGCTAACACGTTTTATGGTCCCATTCAATGGCGCGGCGAGAATCGCTGCCCCACTTTTCCTGGCTTCCGAGAATACCGCGTCGATCATGTCAGACGTTGCACACGGCCGAGCTGCATCGTGAATGGCAATGTACTCGGCGTCTTCCGCAACCTTTTCGAGGGCTGCGGCGATTGTGTCCACCCGCTCCTCACCCCCTTCAACCAAAGTCACACCCATAAAACCAAGGTTTGCGCCATACTTGGTCTTGACTTGTTCCATATCCTCCGGCGCAACCGCGAGAATCGTCTGGCAGACATCTTCTCGATTGATGAACAGCTCGATGCTTCGCAAGAACACAGGTCTGCCGTCCAGCTTCGCGAACGTCTTTTTCTCGGCTCCGCCGAATCGCTCAGCCTTACCCGCCGCAGGAATAACCACTGCGAACTTGGACATTATAAGCCACCTTTCGCTGTCATATCCGCCAAGGCATTTCCTATAGTACTGGGGGAAACTATCATAAATTCACTTCCCCCGCTCCACCCTGACTGGCGCCGCGGCTGGGGCGATGATATCGCTTGCGATCGTTTGCCTCTGAAGGCGGTGAACCTTCTGCCCGGCCAAATATCATACGCCCTGCCGAAGTCTGTAATACGCTGGTTACCGTAATGCCGATCGTATCCCCGATGTGATTGCGACCGCCCTCCGCAACCACCATCGTACCATCCTCCAGATAACCGATCCCCTGACCCATTTCCTCGCCTGGCTTGATGATCTTGATGGACAGTGTCTCGCCGGGCAAGAAAACGGGCTTGAGGGCATTCGTAAGATCGTTGATGTTGATGACCGTAACGCCGCGAAGTTGTGCAATCTTGTTGAGGTTGTAGTCGTTAGTCACGACTTTCCCACCCAGTTCAACACAAAGATCAATCAGCAACTCATCCACACCCGCATCGACGGAACTGCCATCGACGACAACGTCTAAAATCTGAATGTCCGACTTCTCGCTCGACTGAAGCTTATTGAGCATATCCAAACCTCGCCGCCCGCGAGTTCGCTTGAGCTTGTCGCCACTGTCCGCGATCGTCTGGAGTTCCTGCAACACAAACCGCGGCACAATCATCTCCGAGTCGATGATGCGAGTTTCGGCAATGTCCGCGATGCGACCATCAACAATGACGGATGTGTCGAGAATGAGCGGCTTAGCGCCCTTCGACTGCTTTGCAAATTCGACATAAGGGATGACAAAACGGACGTCATCTTTGGTCTGCAAAATGAAACTCACTGACAGATAACAGCAAATGACCCCCAAAGCGATCTTGATCTGGTCAGCCGTATAATATTCCCCAGGATTATCCGCCCGTGGCGACCCAACGATTGTCTGCGCGACCATGTCAACGATTAGTGACAGCCCATACGCGACAACCATACCCACTACGAGTCCAAAAAAAGTCCCCGAAATTGCTGCCAGCGATTTTCGCGGGACGAAGATATCCAAAGCGATTACAACAAGAGCAATGCCAAGAAACGAAAAAAACAGAAACTCCTTGTTGAGTTCAGCAAGCCAATCAGGCACTTCGCGCGATGTCGCAAGGGTCATTCCTACCGCAACCAGGATGGCGGCGAACAAGGCCCGCAAAGCCAACATCAACAAACCACTTCCTACAGGTCTGGATTCTGGGCTGGAAAACTGATGGCCTCCCCCTGGCGTCATAATTGTCGATCCTTCCAATTCACGGCAAAAAACAATCTTGGACCGGGCGCTCTTCGAAGCACCCGACGCCCGCGAGTATAACTCGCGATCCGCTAACGTGAAACCCGATTGCCAGATGCTCGCTACCGGCGCATGGAGATAATGCGGAGGAATTTGCCCCTCATAGCACCTTCCGAAGGATAGCCGCGCTATGTGGTTCTTGGCCTCTATACGGCATGCGCAAAACAAGCTCAATCAGGGCATGGCTGACTCTGGTCTGTCATTAAGATTCTGATTGTTCCATGAAAAGTGGGCGCGGACTGCTGTCACGGCTGATCTTGCGGTTCAACCCGGGTCACCAGTGAAGCTGCGTCGCGGATCAACATGGCATGCACATCGTTCGCGTTAATGTCACTGAGGTGTTCCATGATCGGCAACGCCCTCTCGGGTTCCTCTATGGAATACAGAATGTAGCCGAAAAGGAACAGCAGTTCCTTCTCGTGCTCCTTGCCCCGAATGAAGTCTTCCAAAGCCAGCAAATGCGCTTCGAATGAATCGTAGGACGCATACACACTCGTATAATCAATCGGCGCATCGATCAGTGACGCATCCATCGAGACGGCGCGGCGCATAGCACGGGCAGCGATCTCGTACTTGCCGGTCGCGAAACTCGCAAAACCGTACATCGCGACTGCTACACTGTCGTTCTCGTCCGCCAAGACTCCACGAACGTAATAGCGTCGCGCCTCATCGTAACGTCCGTCAAAAAACGCGGAGTTACCCAACTCGACGTAGCTGTTGATACGAATCGGAATAACGTTCGAATCGGATTCAGCAAAGGGTGAGTTCGACTCGAACACTGGCTCGTCGTTCACATAGGAGTCGTGCATTTCCACGTAGGTACGATCTGTATCCACGTATGCGTTCTCACCGCGTACGTAGGTGCTGTCGGTATCCACGTAAGCAATAGTCCCGGAATACGAGGGAAATGAGCGGTAGCGGCTATGACTAAAGTAGCGAGGCCAAGTGTATCCATAGCCCACGTAGGCGGTCGGATAGCAGTTTGTCAAAGAAGAACTGTAATAACCCGGACTTCGGTAGCTCACGCAAGACGTACCGTGGCGATACCTGGAATGCGAGCCGTACGAAACACAATAAGTTACGTAAGGGCTACAATAACCACCATAGCGGGTGGCGAACGCGTTGTAGGGACTTGCCAAGGTTGCGTACTCGCGGCATTGCGGATTCCCGTAACTCCAGTTTTTCCACAGTGGACCGTAGTAGTTGCGGTAAAAGTAGGAATACTGGTTCAAAGGATCCCAGTAGCCGTTCGTGCAATGGGCGCGGTAACGACGATGAACGTGGCGGTCACGACCGTAAATACCCACACGGGTGTATCCGCCATAGTACCCGTAATAACCTCGATGTCCCGGATAAGCGAACGAAGTGTTGTAATACTGCCCGTAAGGATGATATCGGCCAACGCCGATGTGCGCACTCCGCAAGCCCTGCACAAAGCTCAAGCCCGCCGCCCATTTCGGCACGTAAGACGAAGTAAAACCGCCAATCGATTCAACGGCGCCGCTGTAGATCGATTGCCGGGGATAGGCTTTGCGACGGGGCGCTACACGCCCCTCAATCGGCGCCAGTCGAATTGCATTCGAATTCACTCGCCCTTGACGTGCAAGCCTGCCCCTTCGGACTTTGACTTCGCTAGGCGAATTTGTGTGTTTTTTTGCTCGCGTTGGTCGTGAAGGCACAAATGCACCACCCCCGGGTGTTACCGCACGACGCTTAATGGTCGGTATACTTCGGCCTGAGTCAGGCCTCGCTTTTTGCCGGATCGACGAACCACTACCGCGAGACACTCGAATACCACTGCTCACAGAACTTTCAATAGCGCGGGATTTCCCTCGACGAACGTTCGAAGTCCTGGATGTTGGTACGCGCGTCACTGGCGTGCGTACGAAACCGGGTCCCGAAGTGTACTTCACGCGCGGCTTCGAACCGCCAGCTCGATTCGCTCTCGACTTGCTTGAAGAATTTCCACTCGCCGCGGATGAACCACTTCGACCGTTGGTGGACTTTTTTGGCGTTACGATGGTACGGCTGCCACTTTTTACTTTGCTACGGGAGCCGGATGAGCTTGATCTTACCGCACTGGAAGATGAGCCGCGCGATTTTCTCGAACCAGAAGAACTCGAAACCTTGGATTTTGAACCGGATCGAACTGTTCCACGCACTTTGGATGAACCACGTCCTGACGTTCTTGTCGAAGATTTCACCTTCGACCTAGCGGACGAACTGGATGAACGCTTGGCGCTCGACCGGCCGGGCGAACTAGAACCCGACCGCGCCTTGGGACGTGACGAGGAGGAACCACGACGCACTTTGGATCCGGACGAAGAAGAACTCCTTGCTTTGGACCGCGATCCTGACGAAGAGGAACGCCGCGCGCTTGAGCCGGAAGACGAACGGCTTTTGCTGCTCGATCCCGAAGAACTGGCTTTTTGTTTCCCGGAGGTGGATCGTTTGCTTTTAGGCCGCTTGCCGTCGGGACCGGCGTAAGTGGTCGGCGGCGGCGAGAAAACCGCAAACAAAAATAAAATCGCAATCGCCCAAACCCATCGTCGCCTGCCATATCCTGATCGTACAGACATAAATTGCCTCCTTGGGCGTCGCAATGCCCGAGATTGCAACAATCGCAGGACGTTAATAATTCACACCAGTTAAACAATACACCGCGGCAACTGGCCGGGCAACAAAAATCGAATCCGGAATGGCGGCTTTTTCGGGTGAAATGGTCCTTATTACATGCTAATCGAGCGCAATCGCCCTCTTGTTGGACAAAATTGGAAGCAATTGGGTTAGTGAAGAAATCCGAAAATCAGCCTGCTTATTTCCAATATCATGACATCTCTCCGGCCGGCAAAGCCAAGCAGTCTTAATGCCCAACTTTAACGCACCGCCGATATCGCTATGGAGAGAGTCGCCAATGTGCAAGGTGCGGGCAGGGTCGGCTTCCATTTGTCGCAAAGCCGCTTCAAAGATGGCTGGATCTGGCTTATAAGATCGGACACGTTCCGAATCGACCACGGCATCAAACCCCAATCCGTGATGCTCAATGGCGGCAAGCAAATGCTCTGTATCCGCATTTGAAACACAGCAGATCGGTTGATCCACCGCCTCCATAAATGCGAAAACATCCTCGTGCAGGCTTGGGGCAACCCAATACGCATCCAATTCCTGGAGAAAGTGA
>JANQHN010000133.1 GCA_028282665.1 Phycisphaerae bacterium
ACTGTTGGAGTACCTCTTCCATCGTTACCTTCTTGATGCCCAACTCCGCCTCGGCTTCTTCATTGTCGACAATGTCGCTGTAGAGTAGGTTCATCTCGAAAGCGCGGGCACGCTTGGCGATGAGGTAGCCGATTTTACCAAGGCCGATGACACCTAGCGTGCGACCCTTCAGACCTCGTGCTTTGCCGTATTCCTTCTTGTTCCATACGCCGTTACGCAGATCGACCACGTTGTGGACGATGCGGCGGTCCAGCGAGAGGATTAGGCCCATCGCCAGTTCCGCGACAGCCGTGGAGTTTGTGCCGGGGCAGTTGGACACTTTCACACCCTTCGAAGCTGCGTGAGCGGTGTCAATTGTGTCGTAACCGGCGCCCGCGCGGATGATGAGCTTGAGGTTTGAGCCCGCGTCAATGACGTCGGGAGTGACCTTGGTGGAACGGACGATGAGTATTTCAGCACCATTGCTGCCTACCGCCTGGACAAGCGAATCGCCGGAGAGGTCGGCATCCATCGTGATCGAGCAACCCAAAGCATTCAGTTTATCCACGCCCGCTTTTTCGAATTTGTCAGCAATCAGAATCTTCATATCTCACCTCAGTTAGCAAGTGTTGTTCACGGTTCGGATTGTATCCGCACATGGGCGGGGATGCCGCGCAGATTCAAGTAGGCAATCGGCATGCCGATTTTCGTAGGGTTTGCGGTGCCGGTCTTAGGAACCAGATGCAGCAGATCCGGTTTCCCTGCCCAACAAAACCCATGCCGGTGGTTGGCGTTTATGTAAGAGTGACTTTGTCGCCCGCTGCAAAAGCGGGAACTTCATTTTTGCGTTTCCCCAAATCATTCGCGTCGAGTGCGAAAGATGGGGTAATGGTAACCGTTACGGTCGGTTCACCGTCGTTGTCGCGTGGTACGGTCAAACCGGCAGCCTCAAGCCAGCGGCAAGCTCGCCGGTTCTGGTCACGCTGAGAGGTTTCAAGGGAGTCGACTCCGGTCGCGTTCTTGACCGGCGAGAATTCTTCAGCCCGATCTACTTGAAGTACGAGTGGATTCTTTGCTAGTGTCAGAGCGTCGAAAACGAACATTTCCAATTTTACGCCGTTGGGTGTTTCGGGCGACTGAGTTGTGCCGGTGTTGTCCACAAAGGGCACTTTTTTTTCAGCCCGGCGATAGGGAAGGGAAAATGTTTCGCCGACGATTCGATCCACAAACGCGACGTTTAGCGCGTGCATCGCGAGATTCCCCGCATCAAACTTACGACTACCGTCGTCATTCTTCGCCGTGGCGAATTCATCGGGAAATTCCGTGTATTCGACCACCTGTACCAAGCCGTCGGCGATGCAGACATTGCCCACTTTCTCCAGATCGTCCGCTTTGGGAGAGATCTTGGTGGACATTTCGGAGTTGGTTGTTACGTGCAGACCTAGGAAAAGCGGATCAAACGGTTTCACCAAAGGATTGTCCACCTGGAAGTAGGAGATCACCTTTACGCCGCGTGATTTCATGTCTTCGAGAGCTTTGCTGGTGTACAAAGCTTTAAGCGATCCACCGTGACCATCAGGGGCGAGGGCGAGGCGGTGTTTGTTGGACAGGATGGCCTTCCCTTTCATATCGAAGGCCGGCAACATCGCCTGGGAAAACAGCATGACATCCGTCTTGGGCAAGTTGAAGTAGTTGTTTTCCTCCAAGTACGCGACCGTTCGGTCGTGGTTGCCCAAGCTGGTCATGATGTACCAGGGAATGGACACACTGTATCGCTGTCGAGCGGCGAGCACCGATTCGCCGAAAATGGCAAAAAGACTTTTAGTTCCGTCAGGCGTTACCTTCACCTCGCCTTTAGGGCCGTCGTATCCCAGTCGGGTTCCTTGTCCGCCAGCGACGGTGAACGCGGCCACCTGACCTGCTGAGAGGAGAGACTCGCCGGTACGCCTCGCATCTTCATAGCTCGCCTTTCGGGCTTCGTCTGGTGGTTGCGGGAAGACATCAGCGGGTTTTAGATCGCGGGGGATGTTCACTTTGGGTTTGGCAAGGACGTGGCTTTGGATCAACGGTTTAAGCGATTCCCACGGAATAGATTCAACTTCACCAAGCAATTGGTTCCTCTGTGCGTCGTCGAGATCGTCCCACCATTGCAGCAGATGTTCCTGCCCTGCATTTTCAAGCATTTGTGTTGCATCATTGAATCGCTGCGTTTGGTCTTTGCTTGCCGACATGATTCCGTCCCGTTTTATGGAGAAGGCATTGTCCCCGTGCATAAGTTGTTTTCGGACTTTGAGTCCGTATAGGAAAAGGCAACATAACGATCAACCTGGCGGGTGGCAAGGTGTTTCCGTCGTGCTGAACGGAATCCTAATGGCGCTGCAAGTTCTTTGCCGATTTATACTTAGGCAAACCCGAATGAGTCGAATCCTGTGGGCATGCTTCAGTGTATAAAATGATGGTATGGCTGTGAGGCGTTGGTGCTTCAAGCGGCGGGCGACAAGATCAAACTTTGTAGATCGGGCGGTATAAGGGTGAGCATTGGCGATATCCTGATCAAGCGCGGGAAGATTTCCTCGGAACAACTTGAACAAGCGAAAAACGCGCGCAAACCTTCAGAGCGGATTGAGCGGGTCTGTGTCCGGCTCGGTTTCATGAATGAGCGGGACTATCTCGAGGTTTATGGCGAGCAGCTTTCGATCCCAATCGTGGATTTGAGCGAAATCCAGATAGAGGAAGAGGTGCTGAAGCGCGTACCGTCGAAAGCGGTTCACCGCTATCGGTTGATCCCGATCGAGCAGCGCAACGGTACGATTCGGGTGGCCACGTCAAACCCGTTCGATTTGTACGCATTTGATGAATTGCGGATGTTGACCGGCTCGAAGATCGAGACGGTGCTTGCGACGGAAGAAGAAATTTCGCGGGTCATCAAGCAGTATTACGGCGTAGGTGGTCAGACAGTCGAGGATATGATGGCCGAGCAGGCCAGTACGGTCGAGGTTCTCAGCGAATTTGACGAAGACAACGCCGATCTGATCGAACAGGCCCAGGAAGCAACCGTTGTCAAACTAGTAAATGAGATTCTGCTGGAAGCCATTCGCGAGCGGGCGAGCGATATTCACATCGAGCCATACGAAAACGATCTTAAGATTCGCTATCGTATTGACGGCGTGTTGCACACGACGAACGTGCCGCCCGAGATTCGCCGTTTCCACGCAGCCATTGTGAGTCGTATCAAGATTCTGTCGAATCTCAACATTGCGGAGAAACGCCTGCCGCAGGACGGCGGATTTAAAATCAAAGCGCAGAACCGCGACATCGACCTTCGTGTATCGATTATCCCGACCGCATTCGGCGGAGCCGTGGTGATGCGTATCCTGGATAAGCAGGCCGTGCTTCTGGGGCTCGAAGACCTGGGCATGATGGGCGGGGTGCTCGATGATATGAACTCCCTCATATCCCAGCCATATGGCATTATTCTTGTCACGGGACCGACCGGTTCGGGTAAGACCACCACGCTCTACGCTGCGCTGAACGCCATCAAGAACGATGAAATCAAGATTTTGACCGTCGAAGACCCCATCGAATACTACATCGACGGCATTCAGCAGGTTGGCGTCAAGCCGCATATTGGTTTGACTTTTGCTTCGGGATTGAGGTCGTTTCTGCGGCACGACCCGGATGTCATTCTGGTTGGCGAGATTCGCGACCTTGATACGGCAGAAGTGGCGATTAATGCGTCATTGACCGGTCACCTCGTATTCAGCACGTTGCACACCAACGACGCGGTTACCGCGACTACGCGACTTTTGGATATGGGGGTCGAGCCGTTCCTGGTGAGCAGCGCCGTATCGGGTGTGTTGGGTCAGCGGCTCGTACGCAAAATCTGCAAACACTGTCGAGCCCCCTTTGCGCCCGATTTGGTGGATGTGCCTCCCGATCTTGGCCTTAAGCAGGGCGAGGAAGTTTTCCACGGTACAGGCTGCGCCGATTGCCGGCGTACGGGCTATCGCGGGCGTATGGGGATTTTCGAAATGCTCGTGGTGGACGACGAGATTCGCGAGTTGATTCTCCAAAACAAGTCCGCCGGCGAGATCCAGACTATAGCCCGCGACAAGGGTATGAGGCTGATGCGCGAGGACGGCTGGGATAAGGTTCGCAACGGCATGACCACCTCGGATGAGGTCGTTCGCGTTACCAAAGTCGTTCGATAGCAAATAGCCTTAAGAGGCGGTCCAAACCGAAGTCTATACATCCTTTTGCGTGTCAATTAACCGCACCCGCCAACATTAGTATGAAGTGCGCTTCTGATCTGCAAACCGGTGCGGTTGCTTGTTCAGCAGCCTACAAACGATTCCGATAAGTTGATGACGGGACCTTTGCGCCCATTCGTATCGCCAATGGACGCGGTATTGAGCAACCGGCAAAGTCATCGAACGGAATCGATGCATGGTTTTCAATAGTTTTGAGTTTATCCTATTTTTCTCAGTGGTTTACGCGGTATACCTTGCATTGGCGCGACGCCTGTGGGCGCAAAATGCACTACTTTTGGTGGGCAGCTATTATTTCTACGGCTGCTGGGATTGGCGTTTTCTCAGCCTGATCGTACTGTCCACGATCATTGACTACGTATGTGGTCGACTCCTCGATCGACGAACTGCTTCGAGTGAGGCGCCGCGCAACTACAAATATTCGAACCGAACTCGCAAATGGATACTCGGCATTTCGCTGGTTTCCAACCTTGGCATTCTCGCGTTTTTCAAGTACTTCGATTTCTTTGTGGAAAGTGGTGCGGCGTTTCTGTCGGCAATCGGTCTTCCGCTTGAGCTAAGCCTGCTGCACCTGATCCTGCCTGTTGGTATTTCGTTCTACACATTCCAAACGCTGAGTTACACCATCGACGTCTATCGCGGTGAGCTGCGCGCGGAACGGAATTTACTCACGTTTAGCGTGTTTGTCGCCTTCTTTCCTCAACTCGTTGCAGGACCGATTCTGAGGGCGAAATCATTCCTGCCGCAAGTCGCCTCACCGCGCGATCTTTCTACGGATCGGTGCTACAGCGGGTTTGCCTTGCTCTTTTGGGGGTTGTTCAAAAAGGTGGTGATCGCGGACAACTTAGCCCACCTTGTCGATCCGGTCTTCTCAAGCGGGGAAGGTCCCTACAATCTGTCTACCGTTCTATTGGGTGTATACGCATTTACGATCCAAATCTACTGTGATTTTTCGGGTTACAGTGATATGGCTCGTGGTATTGCCCGAATGATGGGTTTCGACATTCCACTTAATTTCAACCTGCCGTACTTTTCATCGAGCCCATCGGAATTCTGGCATCGATGGCATATCAGCTTGTCGAGTTGGCTTCGTGACTATTTGTATATTCCCCTGGGTGGAAATCGAAAAGGGCCCAGGCGTACGCAGATCAATCTCCTGCTGACAATGGCACTTGGCGGTTTGTGGCATGGTGCAGCGTGGACATTCGTTTTTTGGGGTGTGTATCACGGTCTGTTGCTCATGATCTATCGAATACTCAAGCCGGTCACTGACTGGCTGGGTGAACGGGGGGGCAAGCACCTTATGCCTGCAAGGCGATTGGTGGCAGTGACAATCTTCTTTCACTTTACTTGCTTGGGTTGGCTGATTTTCCGGGCGGAGTCAATCGACCAGATTGGAGCGATGCTAGGCGGACTCATCAATATTACGCAGCTTACCTGGGATGGTTACGGTTCGTTGCTGATTTGCATCGCCCCTCTTGCCCTTATGCAAGCCATTCAATGGACAAACGATGATCTGGAGCCCATGTATCATTGGCCCGCCCCGATACGCGGGTTGGTTTACTGCTTGATGTTCTATGCCTTGGTTCTTTTCGCCGGTGACTATGGGAAGCCCTTTATCTACTTCCAGTTCTGATGGCGCGTTGGGGTGCGATGAGGTACTTACCGTCGTTGCAGGACAAAAGAACCGGTGCGCCAGCCGATTGGCCGGATGGGCGAAGGTCTGGTCGAAGCGTCCTCGCGGATTGCTGTGGGCAATCGGCATTGGTGTGGCTGTTCATCTCTTTGCCGTTCACTGGCGAGACACTGGTCCCATCGTTGCTGACGAGCTTGCATTACGCATTGAGCGACTAACGAGCGAGAAGCGCCCGGCCGTGATTGTGGCGGGTGATTCCCGAGCAGCAATGGGTATTCACCCCATCGAATTGGCTCGCGGGTTGGGTATCGAGGAAGAGGACGTTATTAGTATTGCGACGCTATCGTGCGACAGCACACGTACGTTATCCATGTTTCAACGCTACCGAAGCAGGTTTGCTCCCGAACCAGTCATGGTTTTGAGTGTGAGTTTGTTCAGTGTGAATGATGCTTCGGTCCTTCTCTCGTTGGAACAATTGTACAGCATTCCGTTTTGGGATCGATTGGGACTTAACGCCACAAAGTCGAAGCAGCTTCGTTGCCTGGTGTTACCCGAACTTGACACTCTTGCGCGTTTGGGTTTGAGGGATTGGGTGATCCACGGAGAAGAGCCTTCCTTTTCGGAGCGAGGTTTCCGATCGAGCGTCACGCGGTGGCGCCCGAGTCCCGAGACTCTGCCGCAGCAGCGGCAGGAACAAGCGTTTTACTGGTGTCCATCGTTAGCGCTGCATGAACAACGTTGGGTGTGTCTTGTACGCGACCTGTCATCGCTGAAAGAAATGGGGGTTCAGGTCGTCGTTGTGGATATGCCGATCCACCCGGTGTTTATGAAAGAAATGTTGGGAACACTCTATGAAATGGGTTTGGAGCAATTTCGCAGCGACCTCGCCCATCTGTGTGGGACGTTGGATATACCGTATCTGCGGTATGATGCGACCTGCCTGGGGGCGGATTTGTCGCAACTGTGGCGTGATGCGGCGCACTTGAATCGTTATGGAGCGGTACCGCTTACGACGACTTTGGCGGGAGACGTTCGTGCGTTGATAAAACAGGGCCGAATCGCACTTCAGAGTACGGCAGAGGGGGGTGGTCGCGGTGATGGCCGCCAATCGCTGGTGCTTGCGCGCGAGTAAATGCGGACACTGATTTGCGCCGAAACATGGTATGGATAGAAATCCTGCCATGTCCGACTCAGCTTTGAAATCGCCTGCTTAATTTGGGTAGCCAAAACCGGCGTGACCTGCCGAAGTAATCGAATGGGAGTTCGTGCGCTTACCGGGCGTCAGGAGGACGTATGAAAATAGGCGTATTTAATAGCGGCTGGTTTGATCGAGCTTGCCAGGCACTTCGGCATGAATTGGTTTCCTTGCCTGTTCCCGAGCACAAAAACGGTCCTTACGCCGCTGATATTGAGGCTCGTAAGCAATCCGGTGCGAACTTAGTACGGTTGATGGAGGAATCGCTTACCGAATTGCTGGTGGACAACGGTGGAGCGGGGATCGGTTTCGTGCAGGCGGAGGGCGATCCACAAGACGTCAGACTCGCCCACGAAACCGCTGCAAAGCCGCTCTACTCACATTTTATCGATCCAATGGTTACTGCATTTCAGGGGTTGCCCTGGCCTTTGGTGTGGCAGTGTTTGCAAAGTCGTAGTTGGGTCAAGGCTCTTTGGGATCAGGCGCAGGTAACCGAGTTGCAGCGCTTCGGTGTGCCGAACGTGATTCATCTGCCCATGGCGGCACCGAATCGCAAATACAGCACTGAGCCTTTACGGGCGGAAAGCATGCTTGCTCAGGTTTCTTTCGTGGGAGGGCAAAACACCAGTTATTTTACTGCGAATGCGAACGTACCCAGCGGTTCGCTGTTTCCCGGCATTCTTGCCCATGCGGTACGCGGCGACCTGGGGCCGTTGAGCTTCTATGACGTGTATCACGAGCTGTACGAACTCGCCCCGCAAATCACCGCCGAGGATGATTTCGATACCCGAGTCAACAAAACTATCCACTATTTCAGCGCCAAACTGTTTTATAACGCCGGGCTTTGCGTTCGCAATCGAGATCGGTTTGTACTGTTCCTGAAGCGAAAATTAGGAGACATCTTCCGTGTAATCGGTAAAGGGTGGGATACCGCTTACGGTTTGCCTTGTGAGCCGCAAATTGAAGGTGGGGATGCCTACTTCGAGCATTTCAGGCACTGTGCGATCAATATCAACCTTGTGAACGGCAATAGCGAGATGGGCTTGAACATGCGTCATTTCGAGATCACCGCTGCGGGTGGATTCATGCTTTGCTATGACCAGCCGGAATTGAGCGATCACTTCGAAGTGGGCAAGGAGTGTGTTGCTTTTGCAGACGAATCAGATTTGCTGGAGAAAATTCAATACTACCTTGCCCATCCGGCAAAACGTGAGGAAATCGCG
This sequence comes from Phycisphaerae bacterium, assembly GCA_028282665.1. GTDB lineage: Bacteria > Planctomycetota > Phycisphaerae > UBA1845 > UBA1845 > JANQHN01. The sequence goes on from JANQHN010000133.1 coordinate 8,302, forward strand.
TTGGCGGGACAACGACGAACGCTCTCACAGCACCTTTACAGCCACCGTTTGCAGAAGATGATTGATCTGGCCAATGGTCACAGTGTGGGAGGGGCAACAAGCGAACACGTGACTCAGGAAACGGCCGTCTGATTGGCGCGGAGATGATCGTGCCGAATGCCGGAATGCCTCATCATCAGGAATTGACGATGAGTGAAAGAACGCTACGCATTGCGACAACTAAGCAATTGCTTGCTTCTGTGAAGGCTGCTGGTTTCGAGCCGTACGAATTGCCCACGCAAGTTAACATCGACTTTAATCGCTCACTATCGCAACGATTGGCGGATGGTCCGGTTTTCCAGGATTTCCTGGTTAAACGCGATATCGATGTTGTGCTGGATTTCAATAGTGCAGCTTTAACGTTCGTCTCTACGGGGCGGGGAGAGGGTGACGTTGCGGTGATGCCTTCGACACTCGGTGTCCCGCACGTTTCCATCTACGTGGATCCGATTACGTCAACCATGTCGGAGGTTCCCTGGCATCAGCATTGGCAAGTGTTGGAGAGTAGCGCGTGGATCAAGTGCATATTCGAGGATGCCCACGCTGAAGAATTGATGAGGCATGGTGTAGCTAACGTGCTGACACTACCTATTGCGCTGGCGGATGAGGATTTCAAGTTCGATACCGCGCCTTATGAAGCCAAGATGGATGGCCCCATTGTGGCGTTCATGGGGCATCCCGGATCCGGTTGGTTCAAATCAAGCCAGGCCATTCGATCCAATCAACTCTTTCCGGTATTCGTTGCCGCAGCCGCCCATCACGATACGCCTGATCTTCCTTTCCACAAAATTTACTACGACTTGTACGGATTCGGCGAACCTCCCGTTCCAAGTGACGGTGCAGAAATCAGAACCAAAAAATCCGCAGAGTATTTCAACAATAAATTCATGTACAACGCGTACCTTGCGGTTCGCCAGCGGGACCGCTGGGCCCACTTTCTGAAACGGCACCTTGGAGATCGGTTCGAGTTGATCGGCGATTATTGGACCCAAAATTATGATCTGCCTCAAACTGAACGAATATGGGATCGAGGGGAACTGTACGCGCGGATCCGCGAAATTCCCATCTGCATCAATCTGTTCAAGGGCGTGCTCGAGCAAAGTGTCATTGTTCGTCATTTCGAAATCACGGCTGCCGGTGGTTTTATGCTGACCTACGACACGCCCCAACTCTCACAATTCTTTGAAGTCGGCAAGGAGTGCGTCGTGTTTCGTAGCGAGATCGATCTTTTGGAGAAGATTCGCTATTACCTCGAACATCCGAAGGAGCGGCAGGAAATCGCGATGGCAGGCCAGAGGCGCACGTTGAGCGAACACATGTACAGTCATCGGATTCGTACTCTTGTGGAAGAACTCCGAAAAGCGGGCGCATTGTCACAGAAAAGGCACTTCGCGACCGATAAACC
>JANQHN010000148.1 GCA_028282665.1 Phycisphaerae bacterium
ATTACGCGAACTCGGGTTACTTCTACATGTATGGCCACTACTATGCGGCGCTGGTGATCGAGAAGCTCCCGTCAAAAGAGCGAGCGAAGCTCTGGCCTAGACTCGAACACGAAATCATCAAATTGCAGGAAAAAGACGGCTCGCTGTGGGACTACGACATGCACCATTACGACAGGCCTTACGCGGTCTCCTTCGCAATCATGGCGCTTAAGCGGTCTCTCGATGACCACGAAGCACAAGCGATGATGCACAAGGACGCGGAGGAGTAGCGCACACGCAGGGGGAATTCTTCATGGTTCACTCTGCAACGCGTTGCCATAATTGGGACGCCGTGCCGGAAGCTTGGCAGGAGCACTTCGTGTTGCGGTGATGACGTTCTCCTGCCACGCGGGCATCCAGAGCAAGCACAGAAGGCATGGGCAACCAAACCCACGGCGCCCATTGGCGTTTAACGCAATAGCCCTGACAGTGCGGCAGCCGGCTCACTCACGGCCGAACGATCTGCCATGCCGAGTTCGAAAAGTAGTTTCTCGACTTGTCGAAGCAGAAAGTGATAAAACGGCTGGGCGAACCGACGCTCGTTTGCCCCCGAGGCAAGAAAGATATCCGTACAGGCTGATTTGCGAATATCGGCTTCCATTAGATTCTTCAATTTTCTGCTTTTGATCGATCTGACGGACGACTGTGTAACTTCACTAAACGTTCTCGAAGATTTGGATTCGGACGAAAAAGACTTCTATGTATCTCCGCTTGGAGAAGCCGCGCAGTAGCGTCTACGTCGCCGCCCCCAGCCAGGCCAATCGTTCCCCCATGCGAAGTCCGGCGAGTGGATCGAATTGCTCGAAATCGCCAAGCAATCGGGAGAGCTCTTTTTGGTATTTCTTGCCCGCGAGCCACAGGAAACTCATACTGTCGTGCAGCAAACCCTCCCGGCGCATTTGTTCGTACACCCGCTCTGCCCATGCGAGTCGCGCCCTCGTGGACATGGTTGTGAGGCTTTTTTCGTATGGTGTGACTTTCATCTCGGGATGAAGAAGTCCGTGCTTTGCGGAGAGGATAAACCACCGATCGGCGTAACGCTGTGCGTACGCGCGCGATAAACGGAAAAGTGGTGAAGTGTAAAGCGCCTTTGCCGCCTGAGGGGTAGTCGCCTTGCGCTTCACACAAGAAACCAACGCGATTGTCTCACGAGAGGGACTCTTGGCGAATTCGATGAGACGTAATCGTTGAGTACAGTCGTATCCAGATACCTTTTTGACATCGTTTTCTCCATGCCCGGTCGCGTTTGCGCACTTGGCGAGAATGCTCAGGAAATCATCGTCGTATTCACCATCCACGCCTCGCACATTCCATAGCCCCGACCGACGAACGGCATCGCTCTCACAATGGTATCCAAGCCAAGCTTTGGAGGGATGATCCGCCGTCGCCCCTGACTTTCCACAGCAACTAAGCAGCGCGATTGCGTGGCTTTCTATCACACCGCGAACGCTGTGCTTGTTCGGCTCATCATCGGCGTCAATCCACAAGAATGGCATCTCGCCAATGTAGGCAGATACCGCCCGCTCGAGGTGTTTCTCTTTTCTTCTAACGTCGGCTTTCGCGGTCGACCCAACTCCCCATGTTGGAGAGTTTGGGAAGCGGTCGGGGCGGTTGTTCATCAATGCGCTGCCTACCCACCGCCGAAAGATGGAGCCCCGATGATTGCCTCCGCCTTCATGCGTACCTTTGTGCGACATAAGGCGTTTCCAAAGGGTGGATCGAGAACCGCTGGAAACGGCGTGAGTGCCAACGCGAACAACACGTAGCGTCCTCCCGTCCGATCGGAACTCGCCCGGCTCGAAATAGAAGTACACGCCTCGTTTAGGCCAATTCATGCGAGAGTGACAAGCCTTCAGATAACGGACTCCAATGCGATCCCGCAGCCGGCCTAGAATCTCGTAGAAGATGGACAAATCTTCGTGATGAAGTGACATGGATGGCATTATAACTTTAGAAACTTGATTTGTTTAGGCGGATGCCGTGGTGCGGGTTTATGCGCGATTCGCGATCCCAGGCCTGCCGGATGTTCGGCGGCAACGTCAGAGTAAATACCATCGCGCTAAAGTCCGTCGGGATCGCGAGTTAACAGCAGTGCCCGATGGGCTTCATTCCGACAACAGGTCACCGGTCCGCACGGCGGTCTCTACGTTGGGGACCGTCGGCCTGATGCCAGTTTCGTCAAAATCCCAACCGCAGGCGCAAGTACGCGGTCAACGCGAAACACAAGTCGCCAATTATCTACTATGCGGCAAAAGCCCGAATGGCGTTGTTACTGTTTTCCAGTTTCATCAATCACGATTTGCGCCAGTTCGTCGGTTAAAACCTCGAACAGGGCGAGGTTCATGCCAACGTCGGTGTTCGTCTGAACGGCGATCGCGAATCCGTGATCTTCATAATACGCCATCATCGAAACGTAGCCCGGTACCCAACCGGCATGACCCAGCACCTTGCCGCACACACCGTCGCGAATCATTACGCCGATACCGTAAAGTTTACCAGGCCCCTGTGTCGTTTCGACGGCATCGAGCATGCAATTGCGGGCTTTGTCGTTGAAAACTCGATCACGGTAGAGCATGCGGGCCCAATTGGCCAAGTCGCGCGATGTGCAAACCAACCCCCCGCCGGTCCATTCCAGTTGTGGGTTAATGCCATAGGTTTCATTGTTGGCGACCTCGCGGGGAAGCGAAAACAGATTGGGCACGCCAGCGTAGCCGCTGACGAGTCCGCTAAGTTTCGGTTGGTTGGCGGGCGACGTATCATCAAGGCCTAGCGGCTTGAGGATGCGCCGCTTAAGTACGTCATAGTAGGGCTGCTTGGTGACGCGTTCGATGATCATGCCGACGATGATGTAATTCGTATCCGAGTAGCCCCAACCCTTTCCTGCTTCAAACTGCGGCTCTTTGCCCAGAACGAACGACAATCGCTCTTCGGGCGTCCACACATGTTGAGGATCTGCTTTCACTTTCTCGGCGAACTCCGGCACCATGATGTATCGCGGCAGACCGCTCGTGTGCCTTAGAAGCATACGCAGCGTCAGATCATTGCCGTTCGGCAGCCGAGCAAACCACGGATCGTTCCCGAACCAATGCGATAGCTTGGTGTCAAGGTTAAACTTGCCTTCTTCAATCAGTTGGAGAACGATCGCCGCGACGTAGGTTTTGCCGATGCTGCCGGAGAACATGCGGTCGGACGGAACCAAGTGACGCTGTGTCTTCTCGTTTGAAATGCCGGCGCAGATCGATCCGCCTTTCCCGTCAGGCAGCACAAAACCCAAGGTGATGCCCGGACAGCGATGTTGTTTGCGAAACTTCTCCAGGTGCCCACACAGTTTCCTCGACAATTGGTGCGAAATGCCCGCGTCGATTTTTAACTGCGACATATCGCGTAACGTGTTGGCAGGTTGCGTTGTTTGAGTGGGCGTCTGCGCGTGGGCAGGAAGGACAATGGCTGCAGTGAGAAGAAACAGCATAAGGCGTTTGCAGGAATTCATGGTATGACCTCTGGATTGTAGGTATTGTGACGTACGCACTACGGTTCATCTCTTAACCAAACGGGCGTCATGGTTTTGACCAATTCCCTCAGACTTTACCAAGCTTCGAGGTCATCAGACAACCAGGAACAGAGCCGCATGGATGGATACCGCATTCGAGCACCTGAACGCAAGCCTGCTGGAAAACGAATGCGTACGGTGTAGACGTTATAAACGCAAACAGAACAAGTACCACTGTTTGAAACGGCTGGTACGAAGCTATTCCTTCTTCGTCGCGTAGCCCTTTGGATTGTTCTTATGCCAATTCCACGCGGTTTCGACGATTTTGTCGATTTCGGTGTACTTCGGCTTCCAGCCGAGTTCTGACATGACTTTGGTGGGGTCGGCGTAGAGTTCCGCCGGATCGCCTTCACGACGCGGTGCGGGGGTGGCGGGGATATCGAATCCGGTAACCTCGCGGGCGACATCGATCAGTTCCTTCACGCTTACACCCTGACCCGTGCCCACGTTGTATGCGCGGAACTTGCCTTCCTCCTGTGATTCGATCGCGAGGCGATGCACAACGCCCAAGTCTTCGACATGAATGTAATCTCGCACACATGTGCCGTCCGGTGTGGGGTAATCCACCCCAAACATCTTGACTTCTTCGCGCGTACCCATCGGCACCTGCAACACGACCGGAATGAGATGGTACTCAGGATCACGGTCTTCGCCGATTGAGCCGTCGGCTGCCGCACCGGAAGCGTTAAAATAGCGAAGTGCCGTCGTGCCCAACCCCCATGCACGCACGCTATCTGATAACAACCATTCAATCGCCAACTTCGTCCGGCCGTAAGGGGAAATCGGATTCTGCGGCATGTCCTCGGTAATCGGCACCGCCGCAGGCACGCCGTAAGTCGCGCAAGTCGAACTGAACACTATGCGCTTGACTTCGTAACGGTGCATAAGCTCGACCAGCGAAATCGAGTTGGCAATGTTGTTGCGGTAGTATTGAAGGGGCTCGAGCACGGATTCGCCGACGTTCAAGTGCCCGGCGAAGTGCATCACTGCGTCGAACTTACCTTTCTTCATGGTCTTATCAAGCAGTTCGATGTCGGCGAGATCGCTCACAACCAGATCAGCTCGCGAATCCACCGCCTCACGATGTCCGCCGTCTTTGAGATTGTCGTACACAACGACCTTATGGTCCGCCTCGACGAGTTCGCGCACGCAATGACTACCAACGTAACCCGCCCCACCGGTGACCAGAATCTTCATCACTCACTCCAACAGTTTGGCTGCACTCGCCGCAGAATGCTCAGATCCGCTTATTCATTTTATCGAACGATATCGGAAAGACGCGATACGCTAATCACAATCGACCGCATCACCACCACCTCGGTCCGATTGACCGACACGCCCTTCGTGGCCGCCTCCGCGATGTACTCTTCCTTCGTGGCGTGACCGTCGCGACAGTCGTGCAAATCTGCCCGATCCAGCACGAAGACGTGCTCGGCAACCTCTTTAAGCTTGCCCACGTAGACGATTGCGTTAGCAGTGTCCAAAACCACGTCTTCGCCAATAAGTCGTTCTATCGGATCCTGCGACATAATTCCTCAACCGTTGCTTCAACATCAGGATGTTTTGCGCGCCGCATAATAACGGATACGACGGCAACTTCTAGCGGCGTGAATTCACTCAGCATAAACAAGCGTGAGGTTGGGGACCGCGACCGTTTGCGGAAATAGCTTTCTATGCACAAATCAGGGCGTTCGCGTGGTGGTGTTTGGGACGCCTGTGACCTGACTCGCAAGGTGCTCGCGCGGCGGCATGTGAGTCGCAAGGTGGTACACATCACTCTGTTTAGCGATGAGCCGGTCCAACCGGGGGCGGATTCCGGACGCAATGAAGTGCGCAATGCGTACTTTCCCTTGTTCCGAAAAGTGGCACATATCCACCATCCAGTCGTTGCTTCCGGTCAGGTTGGCGGCGACATCGATTACGTGCACGTCGTTCCATCGGCCTGCAAACGAACGCGTCACTTCATTGCAGTCCTCGACGGCACGCCCCCAACGCTCAAGCGACTTGTGAAACTCATAATGATAGTTGAACACCGGCGTACAGAGGAAAACCTCTACCCCTCGTGTCCGCGCCAAGCAGATCAGCGAATAGATATTCTGCCGATAAGGCTCCACGCCATTGTATGGACTGGTTTCAAAATCAACCTTGTATTTCATTGTCATTTCATTCCAGCCTAGCATCGGGATATCTCGCTCAAACGCCGCGCGGAGACCAACGTAGGCATAGGAATGGTCAAGCCAAACCGGAAGGTGATCCCAAAATAGCGGTTCGAGGTTTTCAAGCCGGCCACGCCAATGGGAGTAATCCATAGAATGCGTTTCGCCAAACGCAGGAATGCCGTCGTTGATACCATGATAGACGACGATGGCGTCGGGTTTGAGCGGCAGCCCGCGTGTTGCGAAGTTGATCAACGATTCCATCGACGTATAAAAGACATTTCCGCCGTTGAGCACTTCGAGATTCAGGCCGCGAGCGGCGAAGTCAGGCTTGAGTTCCTTCTGTAGAAGCGCGGGGTATTCGTCCCAGGTCGTCGAACCACCAAGGCAGAGGATACGGTACGTGTTGTCGGGTTTTTCCAGTGTGACTTCTTCGCCGCGAAAACCGATTTCGTTGACTCGCGGATCATGAGGATTGGGCGTGAACGGCAGGTAAGGGTAGTCGTTGCGCTGAGCGGGCCAGAAATGACCGAGGCGCGCCGTGCGCCGGTGATGGTAAGTATCACGTAACTGTTCCACCGAAACTTCGGTGAACCCGTCTACGAATCGTGCCGCGACTTCCAATAGTCCCAACAGAGGCATAAACAAGATCAACGCGAACAAGAACTTCTTTCTTAGTGAAAGACGTTGACGTATTGGCGTTCCGCACTGTTCCGCACTGTCGCACGCCGCGCCCTCTCGGTCATCGTCCGATAACATCACCGAAGCCTCCATTTCGAATGGGTAGACATTCTCTGTAAGGGTTATCGGAAGCTGACTTAGCGTGATTTAATTGAGCGGCTGGTCAATGACTGCTAACGAAGTAGGGGACGAGTTTTGTTTCGAGTTGTTCGAGGAAATCACGAAGGCGACTGCCATCGCCGCGTTCCTTAAGCTTATCGAGCGGTGTTTCTTCCCAGCACTTGCGCTCGCGGTCGCGATCTCCGCCGGTGAGTTTGTACAGGATTCGTTTGGAGGATTTTCTCGATTCTTCCGATTGTGCGGTAAGGCGATCGGGCTTTGTCCGCGGATCGAATCCCAATTCCTTCCTCATTTCCTTCAGCAGTTTTGCCTCGTCGTCGTCGAAGGCGTCGTATCCATTCAAGACCCAGGCTTCGCGATTGCAGTGGGGCATTCCGACGATAATTGTCCCCGAGTAGCCCGCGTGCTTCATCGCTTGGCAGATGCCTGCCATCCGTTCGGAAAGATGATTGTCCGAGTCGCGTACAAGGATCACGATGGTTCCCTCCGGAAGTTGTCGTTCGATGGCAACAAGTATCTTCCTTGTGATACTGGCATCCGGGTTGCCCGGTTTGTCGCCGAAATGTCCGTGCGCGCGGGAGGGGAGCTTCTTGCAGCTAGCCCACTTGACGAAATCAAATTCATTATCCAAGCCAATGTAAGTACGATTTGATTCGAGGTGCTCAGGCAGCCAATCGAGATGTGGGTGATCACATGCGGTTCGATCACAGAGGGTGCGAGCCAAGTCGGCATCAGGTTTGTCTTCACAGACGATAGCTATACTCAGACTTGGGTTATCACTCATCGTCTTTGTGTTGCTCCTCGTCCGGCTGCTCAGTAACCCACTTCTCCCCGACCGTACTCCAGAACTCGCCTGTGTTCATACGGTCTTTCCAATTGTGATACTCTGGGTGTTCTGTGAGCGCCTTGCAAACGGTGTTTCCGGAGGTATCCAGACTGAGAACCCGCACTTCTTCTCCCTGGAAATGGTCGATCATGTAAGGAGAATGGGTCGTCGCCACGATTTGCACATGTGGATACTCATCCAGAATTTTCCGCAACTGCGCTACCAGCGCACTCATGGCTTTGGGGTGAAGACCATGGCCCATATTTTCGATGCATACAACTGTCGGATCCGAAACCGTGAAAAGAGAGGTAAGCACGCCTAGCGTAATAAGCGTTCCTTCACTAATGGCTCTAGCAGGTACATTGGGGGCATTTTCGAAATCGAGGCACAATTCGTGCGAGTAACCGCTAAAAACTGGTTTCTTGAATCTGATGCCTCGTAAATCAGGGACAACACGTCCGGCGGCCTTTTCAAGTTCCGCAAAACGGTGACGGTTATCCAGAAGAATGTTCTGTAGAGCTGCCGTGAGACCTTTTCCATTTTCTTCGATGCGAGCATCTACTTTCGACTGCTCAGTCGGCAGGCAGAGGGCTTCTACGTTGAAATTGAATAATACCGATTGCTCGAAGCGAGTCAGGAACTTGTCCTTCACTGGCAGGTAATGCTCAGGCTGTTCAATGAGAACACTCCATTCCAGTGGTTCAGTTGATCCCCAATGGCGCTCTATATCTATAACGTCACCGTTCGGCGAATCCTGAGTCTTCTCATCTTGGTGCCTAATCCGCATGCTCAAGGTACCAGGTATGCTGTCCCATGTGCCGCCCGCGCAAAGACCAACATCGTCGACCGTGTCGGCAGTACGCAGGCTCGAGGCGGGAAGATTTGCTTTCATCACTTCAAATGGGTGTTTCTTTGCCAATCCACATAGCAATGAAATTCCCCGCATTATTGACGTCTTTCCCGAGCCATTGGGACCTAGTAATACAGTCAAACGCCCCAAGTCGATCGAAACATCCTTAAGCCGCATGAAGTTCTGAAATCTGAGTTGTTCAATCATCCTGCTCGCCCCCTTTAATAGTGCGAACGCGGATTTACCAGAAGTGCCTTATACATCGGACAAAAGCGCCCGTTCCACGAATCCAGTGTCGATCTTCCCCGCGACGAAGTCGGGGTGGTCCAGGACGCGGAGGATGAACGGGATCGTCGTTTTAATTGGGGCGATTTCGAATTCACGAAGCGCTCGCTTCATCGTGCGAATCGCTTCTTCGCGCGTGGGGCGATGCACGATCAGTTTCGCAATCAGTGAGTCATATTTCGGCGACACACGCATACCCTGGTAGCCATGCGTGTCCACGCGCACGCCCGGCCCTCCGGGAACGCGGAATTTATCGAGCGGGCCCGCACTGGGACGGAAGTTTGCCGCCGGATCCTCCGCATTGATTCGCGCTTCGATCGCGTGACCTGTTGGCTGCACACTGCGCTGTGTGAACTCCAACGACTCGCCCGCTGCGACACGAATCTGTTCTCGAATCAGATCGTAACCAGATACCTCTTCCGTAACCGGATGTTCAACCTGAATTCGGGCATTGACCTCAATGAAGTACGGCTTGCCTTTTTCGTCTACAAGAAATTCAACTGTACCGGCGCTCGAATAACTGGCCGTCTTTGCGAGTCGAACCGCGTAAGTGCAAAGATCACGCCGCGTTCGCGAATCAATCATCGGCGAAGGAGATTCCTCGAGCAATTTCTGATGCCTGCGCTGCAAAGTGCAGTCGCGCTCGCCAAGGTGACGAATGTTATTGTGGTTGTCCGCGATGATTTGCACTTCAACGTGCTTGGGTTTTTCAATGAGCTTCTCGATGTAGAGCGTCTTATTACCGAAGGCAGCCTCGGCTTCTTGCGACGCCTGCGAAAGTGCGGCCTTGAAGTGTGTCTTACTGTGGGCGATCCGCATACCGCGCCCCCCACCGCCGGCCGCCGCTTTGATCATCACTGGAAAACCGATCTTTTCCACCGCAACCATCAACTCTTCCTCGTCCTCAGGGAGGGTCTCGATGCCCGGTACAATGGGCACTTTCGCTTTTTTGGCAATCCCACGCGCACTGGCTTTGTCGCCTAACTGACGCATCGCGTCAGCCGACGGACCGATGAATTCAATGTTGCACGTGCGACATTTTTCGGCGAATTGATGATTTTCAGCTAGAAATCCGTATCCAGGATGAATGGCCTCCGCTCCTGACACTTCAGCGGCGGCGATGATACGGTCGCTCTTGAGGTAGCTGTTTTTCGGGGCGGCACCGCCGATGCAGATGGCTTTATCTGCCAGCTTGAGGTAATCCGCACCGCGATCTTCTTCTGAGAACACACATACGCTTTCAATGCCGAGTTCCCTACAAGCGCGTATGATGCGGAGGGCGATTTCACCCCGATTGGCGATCAGAATGCGTTTGAACATCACGTCTTACTTATCCGCACAGGTCGGTGAACTTTAGAGGACACAGTGCCCGCTAAGTCCACGCATGTGATTGCGGGCGTTCGATTGGGGCAATGACGCTCGAGCTTACGCCGGCTTGACTTCGAAGAGCGGCTGACCGTATTCGACCGCCGACTCGTTCTTGACCAGAATCCGCTCAATCACACCAGCCACTTCCGCTTTGATCTCATTAAAGACCTTCATCGCCTCGACGATACACACCGGTGATTCTGGATCCACCCGCGAACCCACTTTCACGTAGGCGGGCGCATCAGGCTCGGGTGAGATGTAAAACGTACCGACCATGGGAGAATTGATGGTCACCAAATCCTTGGTGGCTGGCTTTTCTTCTTCGATGACCAACGGCTGCTCGAAAGCAGTCGGGCTTTGTGCGGTGCCGTTTGCCGCAGGCATTGCCACAACCGGTGCTCCCGCCTGACCACTAGGTCTTCGTAAATTCACTTCCTCCTCGCCATCACGGATCGAAATCTCAACAAGGTCGTTTTCGACCATCATGCCGACGAGTTGCCTGATTTTGTCTATATCGAGCAAATTCGACGCTCCGTTACGCCACACGCCGATTCAATCTTCCAATGAGCCTATTTCTAGGTTCGCAAGATTTACTCAGTACGAGGGCGACTTCGCTTTAGTTCGTACTTTACCGCGACCTATCATGTACAATTCTCGTTCCAGAATTACCTGCTCTTAGATCACCGCTTCGTCGAGCTTCTTCGCGAGATTGCTCAAAACGCGCGAACCGCGTTCTGTCACCAAAATGTCATCCTCGATTCGCACTCCGCCGACACCCGGTAGGTAGATACCCGGCTCGACGGTTACGATCATGCCCGGTTTGAGCAACGCATCGGACCGCCAACTCAGCGAAGGCGCCTCATGAATATCAAGCCCCATGCCATGCCCCAGGCCATGGGTGAATTCGTCGCCATAACCAGATTCTTTGATGAAATCCCGCGCGACCGCGTCAATGTCGCACATGCGCTCGCCGGGTTTGATGGCGTCGATGGCTCGTAACTGCGCATCGAGGACGATCTCATAGATCTTACCGATCTTCGGCGGAATGCTACCGACGAAAACCACACGGGTCAAATCGCTACAGTACTGCCCAACCGTAGCCCCCCAATCGAACAAAATCGCGCTGCCCTTCTTCACTTTGCGAGAGCCCGGACGGGCGTGGGGCAAGGCTGCGTTCGAGCCCACCGCGCAAATCGTCTGGA
>JANQHN010000190.1 GCA_028282665.1 Phycisphaerae bacterium
TTCCACAAGGTCACCAATACGAACCGACGAATCGGCACCGGCGTAAACGGTGTCCGGCAAGTCCACAATCGTGGCGGGCAGCGTGTTATCGTTGGACGCACCGTCAGGATCATTAACGACGGGCGAACAAGCACCCGCCCAAAGGACCATAAGTGCGCATACGATCAGCAATGCCGAATTGGCCGCAGTGGATACTGATGACATTACTTTCCCCCCATTGGACGGGCTATCTAAAGTTCCCAATTTACCTGCCACTCCTGGAGAACCGTAAGATATCGCCACATCCGCAGACAAATCATGACGAACCTTGGCAAGACTCTCCAGGCAATAAAAACGCCGTCCGTTGGGAAATTAGGGGAACAAGTGAGACATTGCCGATTTTGAGGTTTTCACCCCACGCCCGAATAAAGCAAGTCCCATATTCTTGAAGACGTCCAGCATCGTCAATTCACCCCCTTCATGTCAACCGTTATAAGACGATGCTACACGCCTGTTCTCAGACCGATACACCGCGCCATCGCACGCATAAGACAAATGCCCCAATCTCTCATATCGAGCATTTTCAACTCTCGATGCGAACCGATAACAGCCACGTGAACACACTAATACACGCTGTGTTCCTTGCCTGAACGATGGTCATTGACCGTCGAAGTCAGCCTGAGTTCAAATTAGAGAAGCCTGTGGAGGCTCGAAAACGCTACGGCTCATCGTGCTTCGTCGGATCGATCCGCAGGTAGTCGCGCAGGATATGCACACCAATGTAGAACGGAATCGTGTCGACCAGCGCCACGACCATCTTGAAAAGGTAACTGCTTGCGACCAACACGAACATCGCCCACAGCGTTCGTTCGCCGCTGGCGAACGAAGCCCAAAACGTAATGAAAATGACCGCCGTCGAATCGACAAGCTGTGAAATCAACGTCGAACCATTGTTGCGGAGCCAGAGGTGTTTGCCTTTGGTTAACCTCTTCCAGAAATGGAACACGAATACGTCGCAGAACTGAGCGGCCGTATACGCCACCATCGACGCAACCACCGCCCCGCGCGTACACCGATAAATCACCTCGAACAACTCGATTTCCGTGACCGCTTCACCAAACGGCAACGCTAACGGTCGAACCAACTCAAGTGTCTGCCAGGGTGGAGGATTCCATGAACCTTCCGGCAGAAAACTCGGCTTGGCTGTTTCGGAAATCGGCGGGATCTGATGACCGAACCAAAGAAACGACAGCACGATTACGTTGAGCAACAAACCCACCCACACTACGAAATTCGCACGCCGTCGCCCGTAAAACTCCGAAATGAAATCTGTGCAAAGAAAAGTCAGCGGATACGGCAGTACACCAACAGCAAGCGCCAGTGGGCCGATGTGCACGAACCGCGTAATGCCAAGGATATTCAACATCGTCATGGCCCCGAGAAAAATCCCCGCCAAGACAATGAACACCCGCTCACGCCGTTCCGTTAACGCATCCGGCGCATGTACTCGATCCATCCCGCTCCCAGCCATCATGCGGCGAGGGTAGTAGACACGCCGCACGACGTCAATTTCCCGCCTGCCGTCGCTACCGCACGAATGGAACAACCTATGCCCCGCCGGTTCCTGGCGCGTGCGCAAAGGTGACTGGTATCAAATCGACCGCCAACCGACAATTACATTCAAACACACGCGGTGTAATTGCGATAACATTAGCAAACCGTCCCCGACTCATAAAAGGAGTTGCGATTGCCACTAAGGAAATGAACTCACCACCGCTACCAACATTCGTCGAATTCGCACATCCGGAATTTTTCTGCCTTCTCGCTTGTCTTCCGTTGTTTGTGTGGATCGGCTTGGCGTCCATGTCCGCGCTTTCGGCCACGCGGCGGAAAGTGGCAATCACCTTGCGGTGCCTGCTCTTCACGGTTCTCGCACTCGCACTGGCCGAACCGCACTGGGTCAGGACAACCGACGATCAAACCGTTGTCTTCGCTTTGGATCAATCGGATAGCATTCCTAACGGTTTGCAAGAGGACGCACTCCGCTACATCAAACAAGCTACAGAGACGATGCGTCCCGGTAAGGACCGCGTCGCGGGGTTGGTTTTCGCAGGACAACCGTCCATCTGGCAAACGGGCTCAGATCAACTCGTCATGGATCGCTTACCTCCCGTTCAACAGCGCGATTCCACGAACATCGCCTCCGCCATGCGCATAAGCTTGGGGGTTTTTCCTCCGGAAACCGCCAAACGACTCGTCCTGGTGACAGACGGCAACGAATGCCAAGGCCTCGCAGCAACGATGGCCGAATCCTACAGCGCCCTGAATATTCCGGTAGACATCCTGCCGCTACGGTATCACCATAGAAAGGAAGTCCTCGTCGATCGCCTCGTAGCCCCAGTCAAAGCAAACCGCGACGAAACGATTGAGCTGCAGTTGTTTGTTAGATCAACGCAAGCCACTCCGGCCAAATTAATCCTGCATCACAACGATAAAATCGTGGACCTGGACGCCGACAGCGACGAATACGCGGCCAGCCTATTCATCGAGAATGGCGCCAACCGTTTCAACCTCCCTGTACAATTGGCGACGTCCGGTGTACACCGCTTCCGCGCTGTGATTCAACCCGAATTTAAACAACACGACGCGACAGCCTCAAATAATGAAGGACAGGCTTTCACACTCGTGGGTGACGCGGAACGTGTAGTGATCGTCGCGGGAGACGCAGACACGCCCGGCGCAGGCGGTATCCAGCAGCTCGCCGAGGCGTTGACCGCCGGCGGCATCGAGATTGAGCAACTTCCCGTTCGTGAGTTGCCCAACGATCCCGCTTTCCTCGCTGACTGCTCGACGCTGATCCTGTCGAACGTTTCCGCCTTCCTCCTCAGCAACGACACACAACGGATGATCGCCTCCTTCGTGCGCGATCATGGCGGCGGACTGATTGCCATCGGTGGCGATCGCGCCTTCAGCGTTGGCGCTTACGCCCACACGCCGCTTGAGAAGGTGCTGCCCGTCGAAACCGACCGGGACAAACTCAAACTGCTGAGCCTGGGAATGGTCATCGTAATCGATCGTTCAGGATCGATGCGGGGTGAAAAGCTGTCCTTGGCCCGACTTGCAGCCAACGCCGCAATTGAAAAACTCGGCCCACTTGATCGCATCGGCATCGTCGCCTTCGACAGCACTGCACAATGGGTCGTACCGCTTCAATACGCGGAACACAAATCAGTCATGGCCAAACAAGTTTCCTCAATCACCAGCGGTGGCGGCACAAACATGCACCCCGCACTTGAGCGAGCCCACAAGGCCCTCGCCGTCCTTGACACCAACCTGAAACACATCATCCTGCTTACGGATGGCAGGTCCACACCGGGTGATTTCACAGACTTGGCCCAAAAGTGCCGCGATGCATCCATCACGATCTCAACGATCGCCGTCGGCAGCCACGCCGACAGACCGCTGCTGGCCCGCATCGCCAAAATCAGCAACGGTCGACCTTACGTCATCGATCGCGCAGCCCCCCTGCCGCAGATACTCATTCACGAAACCGTCCTGGCATCCCGGTCAGGCTTACGCGAAAAAACGATCACACCCAAACTCGTGCCGACGGTCGACGACCCCATTCTCGGCACGCTTACACAAGCAGACCTGCCTCCGCTGGGTGGGTATGTGGTTACCGCGACCAAACCGACTGCCACAGCCCCTCTCATACACCCGACGGAAGACGCCGACGACCCCATTCTCGCCTGCTGGCGGATAGGCTTGGGACGATCCGTCGCTTTCACGAGCGGCATGTGGGAACGATGGGGATACCACTGGGTCGTTTGGCCGGGTTTCTCCAGGTTCTGGACTCAGGTGATTCGTTACACAGGCAGACCTGCGAACCCGTCCGATCTCGATGTTGAGACCAACATCGTCAACGGCCGGGGACGCGTCATCGTCTCCGCCGAGCACCTCGCCACCTTCGAGCAGGCGAGCCTCGGTGCGGTGGCACGACTCATTCGCCCGGACTTCAGCGTTGAATCGGTACACCTGCGTCAAACCGAACTCGGCCGCCTGGAAGGCGAATTCGTCGCCAACGAACCGGGTACGTACCTCGCAAATGTCGCCTACCAACTCGACACAGCAACGGGCGACCAAAGCGGAACCGTGCGTAGCGGCGCGGTCGTCGCCTACTCGCAAGAGTACGCTGCAGTCAAAGATAACGAAACCGCCCTGTTAGAAATTGCACGCAAAACCGGCGGACGCATGCTCTACCGCAAACACCCGGAGACCGTCTTTGAGCCTAGTAGCATCCGCCCGGTCCGCGTGCGCAGGTCCATGTGGGACCTTCTCGTCATTGCGGCTTTGCCGATGTTCCTGCTGGATGTCGCGATTCGACGTTTGGCGATATCGCCTCTTAACATTTATGAGAAATGCGTAAGTTGGATCGACAGCTTGGTAGCCAATTCAGCAGGAACACGGAGCGTCGCAACGCTTGCCACGTTGAAACAAACGCAAACAAGTCTCCGCGAAGGCGAAAAACGAAACCCGGAAGAATCGACACCCGACAATCAGACGTCAGCCATACCGTCGATGTCAAAATACCGCTCGCGCGAAGCGATGCAGGCAGAGGATCAAACTCGTATTCCAATGGCGCAAACGACCACGCCGTCCGCATCGCAACCTCAGCCTCAAGACGCAGCTACCGGCAACGAAACCGACGCGCCGCAACAAAAAAACAAACATAAGCCCCAGGCGTCAACGCAATTACGCCCAGAGCCTGAAACCGAAAACGGGGCATCTCCCAACAAAGATGAAGGCCACACGTCGCGGCTGCTTCGCAGAAAACGTAAACTCCGAGATGAAAAAAACGACAATCACAACGCCTGACTGTCTACTCAATTCACAGCTTCACCCCCATTCCGCATTTCCGTAGAACCATGGCGCCGATACCCATCATGCCGGCCGGCGTCATTTCGGCAATCCTCTACAGCGCTGTAGTCGCCGATGAAGTGGCGAACGGGGCCGGGAAGCGCCGTGCCGACAAAGAGGCGGCCTTCAAACTTCTAACACGTTCGAGACGCCCTCCATCCAGATGCGTGATGACGAACAGACCGTCACGCATGAAAATCATGCGGAACAGTTCCTCACGAACTGCGCCGTTGTTCTTGCGCTCGAATTGCACCTCAACCCTGCTCGCTTCGAACTCTTTGCCAACCGCCTCCGCAAAGACGATCCCAACCTCGCCGGGGTGGAAGCGAAAGCCCTGCGAATCACGGATAATCCTGCCCGACCCGGATACCGGTGATGATTCCGCACCGGCGAAATGATCATCCAAGCAATCCCTCCATCAGAAGATTCAAGTGTTCCCTCCCCATACCCTGCCGTGACTCAGCAGCTTCCTTTCGCTCCATCTCCCTCCATTTCGTGAAACTTGCACATGTCAGCCATCCGTCCTTAACAAAAACATCACAGTTTGTTCGGGTCTCACATCTGGTCATAAGCCCCGCTTTGAACGAATATTCAATCAACCTTAAACCTCTGTAAGCCCCCCTGAGTTGTTCGGTTCTTACCAAAATCGGCCCACTTCGAAACCCCATAAAGGATTGCTTAACCTCATTAAATTCACAGGTTCGAATCAACCTGCACCACAACATGAGGTATCCACCTCATATCCGGACCGCAATAATTGCATCCTGCCGATTTCTCAGTCAATTCACACCATTTTTTCCATCGCTATCTTCTTGTACTTCAGTAGATTGCGCAATGCGCGTCGAAATGTGACATGCGCATATTGCGCCTGTGAATAACCTTAACACAACATATGGTCAAATCTCCTTGACACCCCCCAATACGTGGGGTAGAGTAAAGGTTGCCCGCTCAGGGAAGTTCGAGTCGGGACGGAGCGGAGAGCAGTAAGTTGCTCCACGACAGGTCACGGTTAAGCACCACTTAATCGGTTCTTTAGTAATCCAAACGGCAGATGGTCGGTCACGTTGGGTGGCGTCCGGCAGGGTTCGGATACGCACGGAGGCGTGCTGTTGCGCTACCGGTGACCTGATAAATTGTTAAACCCGGTGTGGACGTAATGAAGTCATCCACGAAGGAGTCATCATGGCGGTGAATCAGGGCACGGGAGTTGCGAGCGAAGACTCGGCACGGAAGCACGACGAGCCTTCGTTGTCTGAAAATGCGGTTCGAGTCCTCAAGGCGCGGTACCTCAAAAAAGATGAGAGCGGCGTATGCACGGAAACGCCGACCGATTTGTTTCGGCGCGTTGCCCGCGCAATGGCGGAGCCGGAGGAAAACTACCCCGGCGGAGATTCCGCTCTTCGCAGCGAATGGGAGGATCGTTTCTACGATCTGATGACCAGTCGGCGTTTTATGCCCAACAGCCCGACGCTGATGAATGCGGGGCGAGAGATGGGCATGCTCAGTGCGTGTTTCGTATTGCCCGTAGGTGACAGCGGCGATGAGATTTTTGAC
>JANQHN010000242.1 GCA_028282665.1 Phycisphaerae bacterium
AACGAGAGGCAATCTTACAGCTATGCGAAATTTGGAACGCTACACCGTCGTCCATGAAACCGGCCATGAGTTCTTTCTCGTCCATGCGGATGGGCATTATCCGCCAGGCGACGAGGACGATCCCGCTGAAGATTATATTATGACGGATGTTCTAGGACAGAACACAATGGCACCGAACAAAGAGTTTTCCGCCAAAAGCCTCCGGAAGATTCGTTCAATCGATCACCCACAACCAGCCAATTAGGATAATTACCATGGATAATCACTACCTACTTTACGCTTTACTAATTGCGCAAGCCATTTTGCCTTTCACTGCAGCGGAGCCGATATCACGTGGTCCGGATTATTACGCTTCACTCCAGACAATTCCTATGCGCATAGAGGTGGAGATGATGCAAAAAGATTGCATAGTCGGAGAGAATACGCCCATAAGAATCTCGATACACAACATATCGAATGAGGATGTCGTCCTAGCCAACGTAGAATTCGATTACCAGGATCCTGCGGTCTACTTGCACCGTGAAGGCGACAAACCAGCCAAACTCTGGTACGGCGCGACCGACGTAAACCGGGTACCTCCTTTGCGAATTCCAGTCGGCGGCAGGGTGGAACATACACGCATGCTCTACGGCGATTTTCAGCCGGATCGCTGGCCTATCGCGCCGGGCATCGAGTACCTTTTCGCCAAGCACGGCGGCAGCTACACCCAGGAAACCGACACGATGCCGCAACGACGAATCGAGTGGGAAATGCCGAAGGCAAAAATCATCGTGCGTGAGCGAACCGCAAAGGAAAAAGAGGCTTGGGAATTCCTTGTCAACGCCGAAAAAAAGCGGGAAAACGCACGAAAAATGGGCACCCTTCCATCCACGGACCTAACGCTCGCCCGCATCGAGTACTTCAGAGAGTTTCTCCAGCGTTATTCGAACACTCCTTACGCAAAGGAAATTCGCTGGGAATTGGCACAAATGTTAAGAAACGAACTCGGTAGTTCTCGCGTGCCTGCGGATAAAGTTGACGATGCAGCCCAGGCCATGGAAGCATGTATCCTCGCATGCCTCGACAAAGGAGACCCTTATAGCGATCCGTTCCTGGATTGGGACTCCGGAGGTGGAATGATGCATTGGGCAGACAGGTTTAACCGACCTCGCCTGGTGATTCGTTTAGCCGAAGAACTCGATAAGAAATACCCCGATGACGAGGAATCCAAACTCTACAGAGAAGTCTGGGTAGCCAAAGTCAAAGGTGCGAAGGAAAAAGCGAAATCAAAGAGTAAAGAACTGCGCCGTCTCTTCCCGGAAAGCAAATTCAATCACAGCGTAAACAGAATGATCGAAGTCCTGGAAGCCGACGAAAATTAGGATACCGACTTATTTGCGTTTGCGTTTCCTGCGTTTGTAGTTTTGAAGAAATCTGGCATCATCTGGCCTCCCGGTCCATTTCAAGCTATGGGACGTGGACGACCCGTTCGATCAGAACAACACCGGCATGCCGGGCGTCATGAACTCAAACGACTCCCGGGGCAGCTTCGTTTCGTGTGGCTGAGCCAGTCCCGTCCCCGCCGCCTCGCGCCTAGCTGAACGTCGCATCGAGGTAGCATTCATACAACTTGTACTCGCCGCAGTCCTCCACAAGCTTACCGGCCTTGCGCGTGAGCATCTCGAACACACCGTTACGCGTGCATTTCTGAAACCAGCGATGCATGGCGCTCTTCGAGCTGAATCGCTCGAGCAGGTCCTTCCACTTGGCGCCGTTGTCCGGTATCTGGAAAATGTCCCCAATGATTTTCCGCTTGTTCGCCACAGGCCTTGGAATAGTGCGGGGCATCCGGAGTCGCCGACTCCAGCTGTTCCTTGGTGAGGTTCCAAATAGTATGTAAACACATGCTGAAATGCATAAAAAGAAAACGATTCAGGGATAGGTTCTATCGTCATCGGAGGGGCGTGTAGGGAACTTCTGCGATGATCGGTCGTTTATTCCACGTCGCTGTTGGCCGGCAGTTCGATCGTGAATACCGTTCCCGTGCCGGGCTGGCTCGATACCTGAATGGTTCCACCGTTTTCCTCGACCAGATCCCTGCAGAGCGCCAATCCGAGTCCGCCCGCTCGCACAGTACCTTCACGCTCACCGTTTTTGGTCGTTACGAACGAATCGAAAATGTTGCCAAGCACCTCGGTATCAATGCCGGGACCCGTGTCCTTTACGAACACGCGAACAAATCCATCAACGTTTTCAGTCCAGACTTTCAAGAGTCCCGCCTTTTGAGGCGCCATCGCCTCCCGCGCATTTAAAAAAAGGTTGAAAAAAACCTGTTGAACTTGAAGGCGATCTACCCATACCTTTACAGAATCATCCACGTTATTGCGAAAAGTAATGCCATCTTTGCTAACGTCTCGGCAGAGGCAGGCCGCCGCGTCTTCGATGATTGGATGGAGGGGAGCATGATCACGATCCATGGCTTTTGCCGCCGACATTTCCAACACGCGAAGTGCCATCGATTCAATCATATGTACGTTTTTGATGGTTACCTCAAGCGCCTTACGCTGCAACGCGGGATCATCCGAATTGATCGCTGCCTGTGCATACGATAGCACAGGTGA
The DNA here is from genome assembly GCA_028282665.1 of Phycisphaerae bacterium. Classification (GTDB taxonomy): domain Bacteria; phylum Planctomycetota; class Phycisphaerae; order UBA1845; family UBA1845; genus JANQHN01. The sequence continues at coordinate 2,601 of JANQHN010000242.1, forward strand.
CAGGCCGTTCTTGAACTCGTGAGCGATGGTACAGGCGAGCTTTCCCATGGAGGCAAGTTGCTGTGCTTGACGGACCTGGGCTTTGAGCTGGGTGAAACGTTCTTCGAGCTTTTTGATGTGTTTTTCAATGCCATGATTGATATCGGCCGGCGTGGCCAGTTGTTGTTGCGGCATTTCTTTCGTGGTAGGCATAAGCACTATCGCCTTTGTGATGGGCTTGAAAAGTCCAAAACCGCCATTGGGACCTTGGGAACCGGGAGTCCGCGGAAAGTCGCGCAACCTCCGTTCATTTTCGTATGCGACATGCAGGTTGCTCCAAAAATTCAATACGCGAACCTGCTACTGGAAGAATATCGGACCGTAATCGGCGTTTTCTTGAAAGAGGCAGCTTAGTGCCATCTCATACTTCCCAGATTAACACTATCTTGGATATCTTCGCTCGTAACGGCGTTACGATACGGCATGCGCATTTTGGTGGGAGCGGTGGAGGGTTTTGCGTGGTGAAGGGCGAACGCACGCTTGTGATAGATCTCGATGCCGATGATCGAACCCGTTTGGAAGTTTGCGTCGACGCGCTTAAGTGTGCGGTGGACGTAGAAAGAGTTTTTCTTCCGCCTGCGATTCGCGCCATTGTCAATGATGAGTGAATCTAATCCGACGGTCGGTTTGTTCCTTGGGGGAATTCAAGCACACTTTAGCCAAGGGAGCATTGGAGGAAATGCGTCTTGCTATGCGGTGCCTACGACAGCAGGCGAACTCGGAGCTTGAAGTGGGGATTTGAATAGGACGGGGGGAACACGCGCCGCTCATACCTGGTTGATGGTAGAGAAACCTAAAGGCTCTTCGCTGTTGGTCCTATTAGGAAGAGGTTACCAAAGGGTTTGGGGATAACGCATGAAAGTGGCCGCAACCAATCGAATGCAAACTTCTCAAAAAAGGCGACGAGGCTGAGCACCGCCCATCTCCCCAGAAAGCGAAACCCAGACCAAATCGCCCACGGGAAGCCCCGTTCTGATTGGTCGCGGCCATTAGATCGAGCCCCCCCAGCTCGATCCACCCCCCATTCACTTATCACTTATTGCAGGTGGTGTGCCAAGCTATTGACTCCATAAGAGCACTCTAAGTTTCAGTCATAAAGTATTTGAATAAAAATAGTTAAGGAAATCGGAGAGATTGCGCCTGTTTTTCGATTATCGTATGCTGGGGAATTCAGCAACCAGGTGGGTAATGGGTTCTGGGTATTATTGCCCAGGAGCGGATTTCCGATGTATCAGGTGACGTTGCTTGCTGGGTTTGACGCACACTACTAACGAAAAATGGCGTAGACACCTGGGTCAACGCCATCTCATCGAGGGGGAAGAGTCTATTTTCTCGAACAAGGAGTAGTGGGCCTTGTCTGCCCTTTACTACGCTTTCACAGGCTGTGGGTTCGTGTCAAAGAAAAAGTTTCCTGTTTTCCTGCATTGACTCGAAATCGGTCAGAGTAGTTCGGAGATCACCTCTTGCTCTCGTTCAATGAGAATCTGGAGAATATCAGCCGGATTTTCCGCTACCATCACGGGCTCCACGACCTCGCCATCCATCAGGATCCTCATCAATCGGGCGAGTACCCGCAAGTGGTGCCGGTCATCGTGACAACAGATCAGAAAGAAAAGTCGAGTCAATTCACGATCTTGACCGCCAAAAGCGATTCCGCCGGGCACCTTTCCAACGCAAATCAGCGGCTCGGCGGAAACATAAGGCATCGGTTGGCGAGGGTGAGGGATGGCTACGCCGTGTACCAAAGCAGTCGAACACATCGCCTCTCGCTGTTCCACCGCTTCAAGGAGCCCGGCTGCGTCATACAAGAGGCCGGTACGCCCTGCGAGCGCCACTAATTCACGCATCGCCGATTTCTTCGTTCGCGCGGGCAAGAGAGGATCGATCCCTTCCAGCCCGATTAGCTCGGTCACCACGAAACCGTGGTCAACATCGGTATCGCTGCTCGGACCGCTCATCGCCCGTTCGATTTCGACAAGCCTGGGTTGATCGAGCGTATGTATCTCCTGCTGAAGCCATTCCGTTACTCGCGCTCGGTTAAAACGCCACTCTCCACCGGCTTTGACGCCAGGTAGCTTTCCTCGGTCGGCGAGTTTGCGCACCTCCCGCGCGTCCATACGTACGTGTTTGGCAAACTCGTCCAAGCTCATGGTTCGGTAAGGCACGACTACTTCCTTGCGTGATTGGGATCGTCCGCATTCAGGCAGAATTATACCCTTTCCTTCGACGAAGCGGGAATTCCCTTATTTTAACGGACTGTACCGCTACCCGTGCGTGGACCCATCGTGACAGAATTACTAGGATAAGAGTGAATTAGAGCTAAAATCCATAGATTTCCGATTTACGGCGTACGCGCTCGCATCAAGGGAGAAGCCATGTCAAGTCAGACACGCCGCCACTGCCGATTCTCGACGACGGTTGCAAGTGCATTTACCTTAATCGAGTTACTGGTGGTTATTTCGATTATCGGTTTGCTGGTGAGTATCCTCATCCCCGCGCTGCATAACGCCCGCGCTCAAGCAAAGCTGACGACCTGTAAATCGAACATGCGGCAACTGGGGCTCGCTATCGCAGTTTACGCAGATCAGCACAGAGAGTTTTTACCGCGCGGTCCGAAATGCGATGGCATGTTCGATTTTGCCTGTGAAGACTACGCCACCAATCAGATATGGATCGGCGCCGGCCTGCCGCCTGGTCCTCCTTCTCCCCATCCTCATCGGTATCTTGGCTTGGGCATGTTGCTGGAGGAATACGCCAATCAACCGAGCGTTTACTATTGTCCAGCCGACGATACGGAAAACCTCCAGGAAGAGTTACCTAACATAAAAACCGATTTTGATGCTTACGGCTCGTACACCTACCGCCAACTCGATGTACTCCCGGACTACGCGAAACTAGGACGTATTTCCAAGCTCGGCAAGAACGTGGTGCAAGGAGTCTCGGTGCCGGTCGAGGCACTCATCATGGACACCAGCAGCCTCGGGCCAGGTGACTACCACCACACGAATCACCAGGCGAAAAAGACGAACATCCTGTTTAAAGACCAATCCGTGCAGACGTTCAGCAACGAGGACGAACATTTCAGCATTACGGCTGAGACATTCCAGAACCCTGCATTGATCTTCTTCCGTTTGGATCAGGTTTTCCTCAACGCTGACTTCGCCGCCGGCGGAGGCGACCCCGCGGAGGCTCCGCAGTTTGAAATCAATCCTTAATGCAAAGAGTCGGGGGGCGTTGCAACGGGTTCGTTAGCATTTAAGCAAGATCTTGATACTATCCTGTTCCTCGGCGTGCTCGAGGGCTTTTAGTGCTTTATCGAGCGGGTAGGTTTTGGTAATGAGCGATTGCACATCGATTGCTTTTCGCGCCAGTGCGTTGACCGCTTCGCCGAACGGTCCGCAACGGCTCCCAAGCAACGTAATTTCATTGATCACGATTGGCGCTAGGTTCATTTGACCGCGGTCGGCGTAGGTGCTCTTCAAAATGATCGTGCCGCGCGGGCGGACCAATTCCATGGCGATGTCCAGACCATTGGGCGCGCCGGTGCATTCGACGACCACATCCCGGTCACGTTTAGGTACGAGTTCGTCCAGATGGACCGTCTGAATGTGTTTTTTCTCGCAAATCTCCATCTTCTTGGCATTGCAGCCAACGACGGTCAGATCGCAACCGGTAGTCTTCAGAACCTGCGCGACCAAGAGCCCCAGTCGTCCTGGACCAACCACACTGACTTTGGTTCGCTTGTCTACAGGGCATTGGGCGATGACTTGGTAGGCGGCGGCTACCGGCTCGGCGAAGACCGCCTCTTCATCAGTCACACTGTCGGGCACTTCGTACAGATTGTGTTCGGGAACAGTCACGTATTCAGCGAAGCAGCCGTCCCGGCCGACGATGCCCATGACCGTGCGATGGCGACAATGCGTCGCCAAGCCTGCCAAGCACATGTCACACTTGCGGCAAACACAGTTGATTTCACTGACGACGCGCTTGCCTTTGAGGTGTTTCGGGCCTTGTTCGACTGTACCGACGAATTCGTGCCCAAGAACGCCGGAAAACTCCATGTACCCTTGTGCGATTTCCAGGTCGGTCGAGCAGATCCCAGCCACGTCAACTTTGACAAGACAATCCTCCTTGTCCGGCTTGGGAGCGAGGTATCTTTTATCGAGACGCAGTTCGTCGTCATAGACAACGGCTTTCAAGGTATCTCCTCTCAATCATCATTCGAGACGACCACCATCCGCTAAAGGACGCGGGGGAAGATGGCGAACGAATCGGCGTGGCGACGGGGCGGATTGTATCGTATGCTTCTGCGACCGACCAGACCCACTGTACAGGACCGTCTGCGATTGCACCAAGCGTTGCAATAGTGAGGCGGATTATCGGTCGGGCTTGTCATCATCGAAAGTCGTTGTGGCAAGCCATTCACGCCAAACGGCTTGCCTCAAGCCCAGATCCTTACCGGCTAATTCCATCAAGGCTGATCGTGCTTCAAACGCGACCCCAAAATCGTCCTGCGCAAGCGCCTCAACGAGTGCTTCTGTTGCGGGTCGGGATGCACACCATCTAAGCACTTTCGTGGCTGACATGCGAACATCTCTGGATCTATCCTCAACCAATAAATGGCTCATCACGTCACCTAGTGCTTCACGTTCCTCCATCGGCAGCGCATCGCATTTCACGAGCCTGGCCAGAGTCAAAACGGCCTCGCTCCGAAGCGCGTCACTTGCCGCACGCGCCTTAACACCCACACCGCTGGCTCCTGCCACCGCCAGCATGGAAGGGCATGCGTTTCGGTCGCAGCATTGCCGTAACGCTCTCACTGCGGCGATTCGAACTACTTCACTGTCATCCTCGCAGGCGACTTTGCACAGTGCGTACACACTGCTTTGGCGATCCGCGTAACGTGACGAGGCTAACGCGCGGATGGCGCGGGCTCGGTCGGCCGGTTCTTTCGCCTGCTGCATATCCCGTACGCAATCTGCTGCGTCCGACTCCATCATGAGCAGGTTTGGTTTGTAGTGGTAGGAGCAGCCGGCAAGACTTATCCAAAGTGCAACGATAAGCGGCAGTGGGCGTCTGTGATTTCTGATTTGAAGCATCCTTTCGATCATGGCGAGGGACTGTACCGCCAGATGCACGATGGAGCAATTTAGGCGCACAGGATCAGTCTACACCGACGGTGGCGATAGATCGGGGAGTTTTTGGCTTGTGAATTCGGGGAGGGGCGTTGTAGATCGCAAGTTGCAGGCTTTCGCTACAATCGTCCAGGTATCACTATAAAATAGTATCGATGAACGAAGACAATCGTATCACGAAGTTGCGCGAGCACATTTCCGCGTTTCCTAAAGCGCCGGGTGTGTACCTGATGAAAGACGCCCAAGGGCGAGTCTTGTATGTGGGGAAAGCGAAGGACTTGCGATCGCGTGTCAACAGTTATTTTCAGCCGTCCGCGGACCTGCTCGCTTCGCGCGGACCGGACATTTGCCGCATGGTAGCGAAAGTCGTCGACATCGATTTCATTGAATGCGAAAGCGAGGTCGATGCGCTGCTGAAAGAAAGCAGGTTGATCAAAGACATTCAACCGCCACACAACGCGCAACTCAAAGACGACAAGACTTTTCCATATATAGAAATTACTACGAAGGATGAGTACCCCGGCGTGTACGTTACGCGTACGCCGAGATTGAAGGGGTCGAAGTTGTACGGTCCTTTTGTTTCTCCATCTGCGGTACGCGAAGCGGTGAACGCTCTCCAGAAGGTGTTTATGTTCCGAACCTGCGAATTGGACATCAGGGATGATGATTCGACGAGGCGGTTCTTTAGACCTTGCCTGCTTCATGCGATCAAGCAGTGTACCGCTCCGTGCGCAGACTTAATCGGCAAGGAGGAATACCGCGAAGACATCAAACGGTTGAGGCGTTTTATGGGTACGAAACACAGTACCGTTCTTCGCCAGCTTCAAAAAGAGATGGAACAGGCTTCCGCCGAGATGCGCTACGAAGAGGCGGCCAAGTTGCGCGATCGACTCAAAGCCATTCAGTCATTGTCGCTATCCGGCGATTTGCATACGGACGTGCAACCAGAGGTTTTCTACGTAGATCCACGTGAGGGGCTTGAGAAGTTGGCTGAGGTGCTTTTGTTGGAATCGCCGCCCCGTAGTCTGGAGGCGATCGATATTGCTCATTTGCAGGGCTCGGAGACGGTGGGTTCGTTGATCTGTTTTATCGATGGTAAACCTTTCAAGGGCGGCTATCGTCGTTTCAAGATCGACGAAGCCAACGCCGGTGATGATTACGCTTCTATTGCGGAAGTCGTGTCACGGCGATATCGCTATGCGGCTGAGGGCGAGGAACTCTATCCTGACGTGATTCTCATTGACGGAGGACTCGGCCAGCTTCATGCAGCCCAGAATGTTTTCGCGGAGATGAACATTCGTCCGCCGATGGTCATCGCACTCGCAAAACGCGAGGAGGAGATTCACATTCAGGCCAAAAGCGCGCCCGTCCGCCTCGCCCGCAATAATCCCGCGTTGCGTTTACTGCAATCCATGCGTGATGAAGCACATCGATTCGCTCAACACTATCACCATACTTTGAGAAGAAAGC
>JANQHN010000272.1 GCA_028282665.1 Phycisphaerae bacterium
GCGAGGCGCAATCGTTCCGGCACGCGGTTTCAACTCGCAATCCGGGTAAGGATCGTTCGTCGTCAGTTCGATTTCGATTTCGCGGGGAAATGGTTCGATGGTGTTGTTCTCGCGCTCTATCAGCCAGCGGCATACCTTCTCTGCGTTCGCCTCGCCGAGCTCATTTAGCGCCGCCTCCATTCGCTCGATAGCGCGATGCGTATCTGCCACAAGACGCCCCGATGCATAGCGTACGGCGAGTGGTGTTTCCATGCACGGTGCTTCGAGCATGATGTCTTTTTTGGGTGAGTCAGGTTTGTACGAGAATATCCATCCCACCGGGATGTTTTTCTCGGCGACCTCGCGAACCAAGCCCTCAGCCATGAGAAGCCCGGAGAGACCGGGTGGGGTGATGGCAAAGGCGATGCGCGATTCAGGACCGTTTTTTTCTTTGTGGGCGATAAGATCGTCGACCAGTTGAGGGTCAACCAACGCCGCGGCGGGTGAAACGCACAAAACGTGATCCGCCTTTGACGCGTCGAGCATGGGAGGAAGGTAGACGCTGTATACGTATTCATCGAAATGCGTTGTTCCGCCCAGTCCGCCACGCCATCCGTCAAGCGCCCATTTGCGTCCCAGCTCGACCAACCTCGCCCATCCCGGGACTGCGCCCTGAAATCGGATGAGCTTGGCGTCTGTGTTCGCAAGCAACGCAGCGCATCGGTCATGTTGCCCGTCCGGGCAGATCACGTAGATACCTTCGAGGTGCTTGCACTGACGCAGCCTGTCGATCGTACGCCGCAATACGGGGACGCCACGCATTGGCGTCTCCAGACGACTTTGAGTGCCGATTGGCGTGCGATCAAGATCGACTTGCAGTGTAGCAATGACGCGCATCAGCTTTCGATCCTTTTCCTCATGCGGTCGACGGATTCCTGCAAGATCGGTTTGACCTCCACTGCACCGTCGCGAATGCCGCCGACGAATTCCAAATCCCGCTCGAGTTGTTTTTTCGCGCGTACGATTTCATCGTCATCGCCGACCAGGCTTAGTCTGCGGTCGGCTTGGTACCGTCGAAACTCAGCGTACTGGATTGCCTGAACCACAATGCGATACGCCCGGCTGCCGCGCTGTACCTTCGCGCGAAGATCATCCACTCGTACAAGTCGGCGGTTGAATCGTGCTGGATCATGCGTTAGGCCTTCCAGTTCTTTTAACACTTCCGTCATTTCGTCGCACAAAGCGATGACGTCGTCCAATTCGTGGATTCGTGTCTCCATCCGCTCGATCGCCTGCGGGAGCTTGCTATTTTGACGCCAATTCACCTCATCAAGGTAAGCAAAACACTCTGGGGGAATGGCTTGTTGACAGAATTGATCGATCGCTTCGCGCAGCGTTATTTCCACCGTTCCTCGAATCTGCGCCCCGCCTTCCGTTGCGTTAATGACACGAGATGGCACTTCAGTAATGTCTTTTTCGAATTGTTCGAGATAGGTAAAGAGCAGTTCATCTGCGTAGAGCGTACTACCGTCCACGCCCTGCACTTTGCGCAGGATGGACCGGTTCCGCGCAATACGATCCCACTCCTTCATTTCCATCGTGTTGAAGCGGTTCAATTCGCTACGCCAAGTATGATGTATCTCCACGCCGGGCACGTAGAACACATGGCCGGTAAACGCCAGGTCCTGCCCAACGAAGATGATCGGATCGCATCCCATGTAAGCGAGCAGGTAGAAAGCGAGGTGTGCGACGGTTGCGCCGGCCTTTAGACCATCTCTTGCGGCGAGGTCATCGTCGAGCAACAGCCGGGCCCACGGACTGTCCAGGATTGACATCGGCCCCGGGTAGCAGTCGAGTACGTGCCAAGTCGCTTTGGGCTCTGCGACCAGATGCACGCGCGACAAATCGCCCACACCTTCAAAAAACTTGCGCGACATCTCGTGGAAGTCGAGACTGGTTACAAAATCCGGCGTGATGCCGCGTTGCAACAACGGTCGTAGCGTTGTCTGCACCGCGCACAACACGGCCTTGCCTTTGACTTCCGACAGAAGTTCGATGTTCTTTCGCAGTGAGGGACCGGCTGAAACGACTACGCCTGGTTGTTTTCGAAAGCGATTACGCAACCCGTCGATTAACGGGGTGGACATATAGTGAACCAGATTCATCGCGATGTTCTGGCAGGTCAGTTTTGAATTGCCCACCAGCGTCATGAGCGACATGCGCGTGAACGTGACGAATTCGGTGATTGCGCTAGTGATTAGGTTCAGTTCTTCGCCCGCGACGCCCATCGACGGAGGGTGCTGAACGAACTTTGCGCCCATCATCATGAGCGTGTTGTGATTTTGCAGGCGGTTGTGCAGGCGATTTTTCTCCGGGCTGGTCAGGAAAATGAGTCGGTTACTGGTAATCATCTCAGCCAAATCGACGCAAGTAAGTGCCGTCGCAATCAACTCAATTGAAGTCTCTGCCACGACGATAAACGCATCACCTCGCAATCGATCCGCCAAAGCGCGCACGTGATACCCCAGCCCCATGCCCAGCACGACGAAACAGAATGTGTTCTCAATCTCGACACCTTCAGCGATTCGTCGGGCTTCTTTTACAGGATCGTAGCGACTGTGCAGATAGGTGGATTCCCCTTTGGCGTTTTGACGCTTTGTTGTGAGCCCGCCTGTTTTTGCTTTCTGAAGTGGGAATCGACGGTCATCATCAACCGCGTCTACTCTTAGCGCAAGCTCCGAATCACGATGCCAAAGCGCGCGCATGTTTTTAAGAAATAGGTCTTGGTGGGCTGCGCTGGCGTTTGAATCGATCATACGGTTATCGTCCGGATTTCGTTTGCATGACAACTTCATCCATCTTCAGTCGTACCTGTGTTCGGTGACCTGCCGGTAAACAACGAAGGTTCGTAGGTGAGTACGGGTTTGGGGTCGTTTTGATCGGCGAAACGAACTTCTATGCGAATCGCCTCGTAAAGCTTTCGTTCGTATTCTTTTCGCGAAATCTCAATGGCTCCAAATCGTCGCAAGTGATCCGTCATGAACTGTACATCCAGCAGCACCATTTTTCGCTCAATCATGCGCTGCACCAGGAGGACGAGCGATACCTTTGATGCGTCGGTTGTGCGATGGAACATGGACTCGCCGAAAAAAGCTCCACCCATCGATACGCCGTACAATCCACCCGCAAGCTCCTCGCCATGCCACGCTTCCACGCTATGGGCGAAGCCGATCCGGTGCAAGCGTTTGTACGCATCCAGAATTTCCTGAGAAATCCATGTTCCTTCCGTGCGATCGGCACAGGCGGCGATGACTTCGGGGAATGCGTGGTTCACGGTGATCGTGTATTCGCATCGGCGACAACGAGCACGGAGAGATCGGGAGGTCACAAACCCGGAGAGCGGAATGATGCATCGAGGTTCGGGAGCCAGCCAGAAGATTCCAGCCTCATCCGCCATCGGAAAGATGCGGTTCGCATAAGCCGCGAGGAGGTGATTCGTGCTGAGTTCGCGAGTCATCAATCCTTCCGGGCCGCCAGAATGGGCGGAATCTCCATCAACGACCGCACCACATAATCGGGTCTGGCCAGTTTGAGACGTCGTGGTCCGTTGGGAGCGATGAGGATTGTCTGCATGCCGAGACGCGAAGCACCCCACACGTCGTTGTCCAGGCGGTCACCCACAAACACCGTACGACGCGGCTCCACGCCCAGACCCTCGATCGCCACTTCGAAAATGCGACGGTGCGGTTTCATGTAGCCGACTTCCGAGGAATAGATCCGAACGTCAAAATATTCGAACAACGATTCCTGCTTGAGGTATTTGTCCAGGCGGTTACCGGGAAACATGGTGTTGGAGACGATCCCGAGTTTATAGCCCGCTTCGCGCAACTGTTGAAGTGTCTCGGTAGCGCCAGGCATGTCACGGATAAACTCCAGGACCGCTTCGCTGCCCTCGGTAAGGTACGCTTCGAGTTGTTCCTCTGTTTGGTGGATTCCGAGCCGGTGATGAACCGCTCGCAGCACCGCACCGACCTGGATTTCGCGGCGGGTAAGCTTGGATTTGATCTTCGCAGCCAGCATTGCCCGGCGCATGGTTCGGAGGTACTTGCTGATGTCGGGGCGCATGTGGCGGTGTTCGTCGATGAGGCTGTGGATACGGCGCACTACGGCGTCGATCATCACGCGGTTTCCCACTTCAAATCGCCGCAACGTGTCGCCCATATCGAACAATACTGCTTCTATCATGGCGTATCACCAGGGAAATACCAAGTCCGCATCGTGAGTATCCATCTTACTCCAGATTTGAGATCTTTGATACCGTATTCATTTCGCGCTGAGAGCTTGGACGTGTAGACTTGCACGGATTAGACAGCCGCGACGAGGGTATTGCTTGCATCCTGCTGAGAAACAGGCCATCCTTGTCGCCGTCATGGATGAACTTCAAACAGCGCAAAATCGTTCCGGTGGATTGCCGATCGCTCCATTGCTCGTTTCGGTTGGTCTGCTGGCATTCGCGGCGGTCTGGTGGAGTCTGAGTACGAACAGTGAATCGCCTGTTGGAAATACCTTGCCCACTCCCGAGCAGGGTGTTTTGCGTTTTGCTCAGGTCAATTGGGAGGGGCGCAATCCAACCAGTTCTACCATCAACGCATTTATCGCCAAACTCACCGAAACGCAGGCGTCGGTCGTGGCGGTTTCGGGTTTGCCAAGCCGTGCGTCCACCGATGCGCTGCATGGAAAACTGGGAGAAAAATGGCGTGTTGTTGCAATGCGCTCGGAGAATGTGCTCAAAAAAGAAGATGGTCAATCGGATCGTGCGGATGATTGGCTTGCATTGCTGTTGCATCCATTGGTGAATCTGCGTGCCCGGCACCTCATTGATGGTTGTGAAGCGTGCACCGCGCTGGCAGTAACCATTGACGATCCCCGGCTGGGCGAGCTTCACGTGATCAATGCTCCTGCACCGCCGCTCGATCCATCTGCCTACCAGCAGTACACCGAAAGTCTTCGTTCGTGGACGCTCGCAAGGAGCGCATCGCCGACAATTCTGATGACACCAATCACAGACCAAAACAAAAAAACGGCGAGGGATCGCGTGGTGTGCCTTCGTACACTGTTCAGTGCAGTGCGCAGCCCGCAAGGCAGATTGACTGAGGCAACAAGATCTGAGCAGATTCAAACAAGCGGCTTTCGATTCACTCCCGGACGCATCAAACCGGCACGTGCGCTCGAAGTTCCTTGGGGAAGTGAACGAAGCCCTTTGTTCGTCGTTGATATCGTTCGGCAATGATCGGTATTTCGTTTGATGCGTCGGTGAGCTGGTCCGAGGTGAATTCTATCGCAATAGGCAATGCATGCCTTTGATATCAGCAATAGAAGTCACGGCTTGTAGCGGGCAGCGTCGACGACCGACACCAGATGGAAGATCCATCCTAGGAAAAAAGGCCAAAACGCACCGGCAAGCACGAACCAGGCGATCGCCATGAGTACGCGACCTTGCAGCAGTTGCCCCAGCCCGGGTATGAAAAAACTGCAAAGCGCCGCCAACACATTTCCGCCTGAACCCGGCCCAGACATGGTCATCACCTCCGTCAAACGATCGCTACTAAATCCTGGTAGCGTACCTGTTTTTGCTCTGCAACAGGAGATTGTAGCGCAGAGGCGGAAGATTCGAATGCATTCTCGTGTGGTACTGCATATCTGTGTCGATTCGTTATTTCGCCGTCAGGCTTTCGACGCTCTCGCCATCAGGAATAGGTTGAGTCGCTTTGCACTTGGGGTACTTCGAGCAGCCGAGGAAGGGGCCGGTTCGTCCTGTGCGGATGACCATTTTTTCGCCGCACTCCTCGCAGTTGAGGTTAGTAGGGATAGGCTTGGGTTTGGGCGGGGCGGGGTTGTCCGCCTCAGCCTTCTTCTTTGCCGGACCTCGCAGGTTGGCGACGAAATCGCATTTTGGGTAGGCGGTGCAACCGAAGTACGGGCCGAAACGCCCAGTCTTCATCGCCATTTCGGTTCCGCAGTTCGGACAAAGCAGTTTGTCCTCAGGCCAATTCTCGACTACGGGTCTGCCGGTACGGGTCCACTCGAAGCCGGCAGGTGCCGGTCCCATGGCTTCATAATCGATTTTGCCATCCTTGGTGCGCGGTACGTCTACCTTGATCTTCGTACGAGTGGACTTGCCACCGCCGGCGGGTTCTTTGGGTTTCTCGGGAATCTTGCCCTCGCGCTCAAGTTCTTTGAGATGCTCGAGCTTATCGAGCGGCATGGCGTTTTTGCAACGCGGGAAACCGGAGCAGCTAAGGAATGGCCCGCGTCTTCCGCGACGAATCACCATATCGCGCCCGCACTTGTCGCAGCGCACCCCCGCTTCTTCCGGCTTGGGTTTTTCAACGTAGACGCCGGCGGGGAGCGGCTTGGTTTCTTTGCACTTTGGATAGGAAGTGCAACCGAGGAACGAGCGTCCGCGTGAGAATTTTACTTCCATCTGCGAGCCGCAGGCGTCGCATCGTTCTTGAATCTCGTCCGCCTCGACTTTCCGCAATGGTACACCCTCCTCATCACACGGGAGGGTTGCAGTGCAATTCGGGTAATTCGAGCAACCGAGGAACGGACCGCGTCTGCTCTTCTTCAAAGTCATGGGCTTGCCGCAGTCCGGACACATGTGATCGACGACTTTGTCTTCGACGGGTTTGCCTTCGCGGTCGACATTCATCGTAGCGGTGCATTCTGGATATCCGGAGCAAGCAAGAAACCGACCGTTTTTTCCGAATCGGTAGACCATGCCTCGTCCGCACTCCGGGCATTTGTATTCGCTGGGCTGGGAGCGGGCCTGTTCCATCTCGCTTTGGGCAGATTGGAGCGCCTCGCGGAACGGCTCATAGAACTCGTTGAGTACGTGTACCCAGTCGAGGTGTGAGTCTTCGATCTTGTCCAGTTCGTCCTCCATGTAGGAGGTGAACTTGACGTCCATGATGCGAGGAAAATGCTCGACAAGCTTGTCGGTGACCAATTCACCCCGTGCAGTGGGCCAGAGAGCTTTTTCGAGCAACTCGACGTAGCTGCGGTCCTGAATGGTTTGGATGATCGCCGCGTAGGTGCTCGGCCGGCCGATTCCCTCCGCCTCGAGCTTCTTCACCAACGACGCTTCGGAGTAACGCGACGGCGGGGAGGTGAATACCTGTTTGGGATCGAGTTCAAGTGGTGTGACCTGGTCCCCTTCCTCCAGCAGCGGAAGGAGGAGATCGTCGGTGCTGGCTGTTCGCATTACCTTGAGGAAACCGTCGAAAGCGAGTTGCCGACCGCTGGCACGGAAAAGCGCTTCGCCCTTTGGCGTATCAACACCGATATGGACTGTGGTCGAATCCCACTGCGCAGGCGTCATTTGGCAAGCGACAAAGCGACGCCAAATCAAGTCGTAGAGTTTGTGTTGGTCGCGCGTGAGCTTGCTTTTAAGGTCTTCGGGCTTACGCCAGACTTCGGTGGGCCTGATTGCTTCGTGGGCCTCTTGAGCACGTTTGGCTTTGGCAAAATAATTGGGCTTTTCGGGAAGGTACTTGTCACCGTACTTGTCGTTGATCCAATCGCGAACCGAACTGACGGATTCCTTGCTGAGGTTGACCGAGTCGGTACGCATGTAAGTAATCAGACCGACGTGCCCATCCCCGCCACCTAGGTCGACACCTTCGTAAAGTTGTTGGGCAATGCGCATCGTGCGCGATGGTCCGAATCCAAGCATGCTTGACGCCGCTTGTTGCAGGGCGGCTGTTGTGAAAGGCGGATTAGGCCTGCTGGAAGAGCGACGTTTTTTAATTTCACGAACCGCGAACTTCGGCAAAGCCGACACATCCAAGGCGCCGACGAGTTCGACACGCTTGATGTTTTTTTCTTCGTATTCTTCGTGTGGTCGTTCGCTGACTTTATCAACCTTAAAGCCCATAAGTTCTGCGATTTCACGCGCATCGCCGACTTCTTTAAGCTTGCATTCTTTGCCCGCGAGCTTGATCAACTCCGCTTGCATGCACTCGTGTTTGGAAAGCCACTTATTGCGTTCTTTGAGTGTCCTGCCGTTATCGCCCGACTTACCGCCGGCCAGGAACTTGGCCCACTGTGCGCTCAACTTGTCCGACTGATCGAGCTGTGTGGTGAAGATGCCGGTAAGCTTCCAGGATTCTTCCGGGATGAATGCCCGGATTTCGCGTTCGCGTTCGACGATAAGGCGGACGGCGACCGATTGTACCCTGCCCGCAGAAAGCCCCTTGCCGATTTTGCGCTGGAGGAGCGGACTGAGTTGATAACCTACGATGCGATCGAGCAGCCGCCTCGCCTGCTGTGCGTTGACCTTGTCCATGTCAAGGGAGTGGGCGGCGGCAAACGCCTGCGTGATGGCGGATTTAGTGATTTCATTAAACACCACACGCTTCGCCTGGTCGTTTGGGAGTTCGAGGGCGTGCAACAAATGCCAGGCGATCGCCTCTCCTTCACGGTCGGGGTCTGTTGCAAGGAAGACGGTTGGGGCATCGTTAGAAGCTTTTTTCAAGCTAGAAACGATTTTCTTTTTGTCATCGAGAACCTGATAGATGGGCTCGAAGTTGTTTTCGGGGTCCAGTCCGAAGTCGTGGAGGGGCAGATCGCGCACATGGCCCATGCTGGCCATGACGTGGTAGTCATCGCCCAAATACTTGTTGATCGTGCGTGCCTTAGATGGCGATTCGACGATAACTAGTGATTTGCCATTACTTTGCGCGCTTTTTGCCACGATTCACCTACTCGCGGAATTCATTACTTCTGTACTTATCGGCTCCCCCGTGCCGGGTCATGTATCGACCAGACCGACGGAATTCTATACCCCGTCAGGGCAGCATTGGTTCTCTGCGGCGATTTAGCAACTGAAATCGGCGATGTCAAACAACGTTTCGGAAATTGCCGTTGGCGGGACATATGAATCTCGCCGCGCGCCTCGAAATGCACCTTGATTTCGTAGCTGAATCGTCTATATTGTCTCGTTCTACTCTTACTATACATAACCACCGCAACTGCAAGGGGTTACGTCATCATGATGAAGTGGTTTCGCAAACATAACAAGATGTTGCTGGTGATCTTCATGGTCGCATTGATGATCGTGTTTGTGGGAGGCACGGCGCTTCAATCGCTTTTGTCGCCCGATCAACTCGCGGTGAAGATTGCTAAGAGTAAATTCGGTGAAATTCGTCAACGTGACTATGTCCAGGCTTTCAACGCATCCGGACGCGTGCAGGACTTCGGTTATCGCTGGAACATGCCGGGGGCGGCCATTGGCGTGCCTACCGAAATCGGCATCATGGAATACCTGCTATTGCTGCGTGAGGCGCGAGCGAACGGATTCAATACACCGATCGATACCGTAAAAGCGGATATGGATCCGCGGATACGCGCACGCGTCGAGCAAATGGCTTACGATCAAAATGTCCATGAGAATATCTACTACCAGGCGGTTGCCGACTTTAGATCCATTCAATCTGCAATCATGGACACGGCACGCGCTAGCATTCCGAGCGAGGCGGAAGTGCGAAGT
>JANQHN010000336.1 GCA_028282665.1 Phycisphaerae bacterium
GGTTATCAAAGACACGAGCCTTTGCGGGCTGGGGCAGACGGCGCCCAACCCGGTGCTGAGTACTTTGCAATGGTTCAAAGATGAATACGAAGCGCATATCTACGAGCGGAAATGTCCGGCCGGTGTGTGCAGTGAGCTTTTGACTTATCGCATCGAACCGGAACTCTGCATGGGCTGTGGACTTTGCCTGCGAAAGTGCCCGTCGGAGGCGATTATGGGCGAAAAGCGAAGCCCGCATTTCATCGTACCCGAGCGTTGTATCGCTTGCGGTGGTTGTGTCGATCTGTGCAAATTTAATGCGGTTATCGCGGAATAGCGAAAGGGGATGACAGCGATGAATATCGAAGTCAACGGAAAACAGATGACCGCACAGGCCGGTGAAATGTTGCTCGACGTGCTACGCCGCGCCGGTGTAAATGTCCCGACGCTTTGTGCTATGGAAGGACTAACGCCGACCGGCGCTTGCCGCCTTTGTGCGGTTGAAGTCCAAGGACGCCCTGGCTTAGTGCCGAGTTGTGCCTGGCCTGTCGAAGATGGTCTAAAAGTTAAAACTCACTCGCCTCGTGCGGTCCGAGCTCGCAAGACCATTGTAGAGTTGCTTTTGAGCGGGCATCCTGATGACTGCCTTTACTGTGCGCGAAACAACAACTGCCAACTTCAAGACCTTGCGGCGGAGTTGGGCGTTCGTGAACGCCGTTATCAAGGCGAAAAAGAAGACTATCACGTAGATCTTTCCAGTCCGTCAATCGTGCGCGACCCATCAAAATGTATTTTGTGCGGTCGATGTGTTCGCGTCTGCGAAGAGATTCAAAATGTCAGCGCGATCGACTTCATCGGTCGCGGCAGCAAATCGTGCGTCGGGACGGCTTTCGATCAGGGCTTGAACGTTTCGAGTTGCATAAACTGTGGCCAGTGCATCATGGTTTGTCCAACCGGTGCGCTGAGGGAACAGGACTACACACACGAAGTGATGGATGCTTTAGCTGATCCGAACAAGTTCGTCGTCGTCCAGCACGCACCGGCGGTTTCTGTGACGCTGGCCGAGGAATTCGGCATGAAGCCGGGTGCGGATATCGACGGCGTCATGACTGCGGCATTGCGTCGTATCGGTTTTGACCGCGTATTTGAAACCAGCTTTAGCGCAGACCTTACCATCATGGAAGAAGCGTCGGAGTTGGTCCATCGGATTAAAAGTGACGGTAAACTACCACTGCTAACAAGTTGTTCGCCTGGTTGGGTCAAGTACGTCGAACAGTTCGAGTCGGATTTTCTGGAGAACGTATCGAGTTGCAAAAGCCCGCAGCAAATGCTCGGTGCGGTCATCAAAAGCTACTTTGCGGCTAACGAGAAGATTGATCCGTCTAAAATATTCAGCGTATCGCTTATGCCTTGCACCGCGAAGAAATTTGAGGCGCAGCGCGGCGAGATGATGAACGAGGACTTGGCCGACGTAGACGCCGTACTGACCACGCGCGAACTCGCGAAACTTTTTCGCATGTTGGGTGTGGACCTTGATGCGTTAGAGCCCGAAAGTCCGGATACACCTTTCGGGACTCGTAGTTCTGCCGGAAAATTGTTCGGTGCGACGGGTGGCGTGATGGAAGCGGCAGTCCGCACGGCTCATTACCTGATTACGGGTAAAAATATGGCCGATCCTAAGATTAAGGCGCTAAGGGGGTTGGATGGCGTGAAAGAGGCCCGCGTCAATATTGACGGCATGGAGGTGGGTGTTGCGGTTGTAAGTGGATTGGCCAACGCGAAGAAGCTGCTCCAAGAAGTTCGTGCGGGGCGGAAGGATTTACATTTTGTCGAAATCATGGCCTGCCCTGGTGGGTGCATCGCGGGTGGTGGCCAGCCGCTAGGCGCCGATACGGATGCCATCAAGAAACGAGCGCAGGCACTTTATCAAATCGACCGCGACGACAATGTGAAGTTTTCTCATGAGAACGAATCCGTACAACGTTTATATGAGGAATTCCTGGGTGAACCACTCGGCGAGAAAAGCCATCACCTGCTCCACACGGAGTACGCAAAGCGTGAGGCGATTATGTAGGGGATCGTCGAGGGCCGCTGCTTCTATAACCGTGGGGGAAGCGGCGGGAAGACTGCGAAACAAACGGCATGGTTTGCGGTAGAACGATTGGAATAACCGCTTAATGCAAGGATTAGCCAACAACACGTTTGTTCGGACCATTAAGGAACGCTGCCGCGTATGCTTTACCTGCGTGCGTGAGTGCCCTGCGAAAGCAATCCGTATCTCCGATGGTCAAGCGGAAATCATAGGCCATCGGTGCATCAATTGCGGCAACTGCGTCAAAGTATGCAGCCAAAACGCCAAGCTGGTAAACAGCAGCGTAACGCTCGTTCGTCAATTGTTGCAGTCCTCAGAGCAAGTCACGGCGATCCTTGCCCCGAGTTTTCCTGCAGAGTTTGCTGAATACGAAGAAGAGGGACTAATTGGTGCCGTACGCAGGCTTGGTTTTCATTGGGTGCATGAGGTGGCTTTTGGGGCGGATTTGGTTGCGAAGGCTTACCGGGAAATGCTTGAAGTCGGCAATGGGACCCGCTATGTTTCTTCTCCTTGTCCTGCAATCGTTGCCTACGTCGAGAAGTATCAACCGAAGATCATTGGGCAGCTTACGCCCATTGTGTCGCCAATGATCGCAGTGGCCAGATACCTGAAGAAGCTGTTGGGTGAGAATATCAGGATTGTATTCATCGGCCCTTGCATCGCAAAGAAGGCGGAGGCGGTGAGTGAGTCGGTGCGTGGCGAAATCGATGGTGTTTTGACGTTCGTCGAACTGCGGCGCATGCTGTACGAATCCGGCATTACGCCAAATAATGTCACTCCGAGCGATTTCGATCCGCCGTACTCGTCGTTAGGCGGCTTGTTTCCCTTGAGTAGCGGTCTTTTGCAGGCTGCGGCACTCAAAGAAGATTTAATCTCCGGCGAGTATGTGACTACGGATGGTAGGAGTAATTTCATCGAAGGTTTGCGCGAATTCGAAGCCGGTACCTTGGATGTGAAGTTGCTCGATGTGCTTGCGTGTAATGGCTGCATCATGGGGCCGGGGACCACTTGCATCACACCGCATTTTAGTAGACGCTCCCGTGTTAGCCAGTACATACGGCGTGTTCTGCCCACGCGTGACCAGGTTGCGTGGCAAACATGCATGGACCGCTTTCCCGACCTGGACCTGACTCGCACCTACGAACCAAACGATCAGCGGATTCGCGTCCCGTCAGAAATGGAGATTCGCGAAATTCTCTCGCGCATGGGCAAGCACAGCGCGACGGATGAGTTGAACTGTGGAGCGTGTGGTTATGAAACTTGCCGCGAACACGCCATCGCAATCTTCAAAGGGCTTGCGGAAAACGAGATGTGCCTGCCATTTACGATTGACGAACTCAAAAAGACCTGCGTGGAATTGGAAGAGTCGCATGCGGAACTTGCAAACACGCAGGAAGCGCTTATGCAATCGGAGAAGCTGGCCAGTATGGGGCAGCTTGCCGCCGGCATCGCTCACGAGGTCAACAATCCGCTGGGAACGGTGCTGATGCTTTCGCATGTCCTGCTGGAGGAGGCTGAAGACGGCAGCGAAACACGGGAAGACTTGGCGATGATTGCGACAGAGGCGGACCGATGCAAGAAAATCGTGTCAGGCCTGCTCCACTTTGCCCGTAAGAACAAAGTCGAAGCGACCACGACGGACTGCAAAGAGTTGGTCGAGCGTACGCTTCGGGCGCTACGCCCCCCAAACGGAGTGACTGTGGAGGTACGGCACGACGGTGACGATCCTGCTGCGGAAATTGACAAAGATCAGATTGCCCAGGTGCTCACGAACCTCATCGCCAATGCGTACGATGCCATGCCGGACGGCGGGATGGTAACGGTTGGCGTGTCGGGCGAAAACGATCGTATCGTTTTGGCGGTCAGCGATACGGGCACCGGCATTACGGAAGATAACCGCAAGAAGATCTTCGAACCGTTCTTCACGACGAAAGAAGCGGGAAAAGGGACAGGGCTTGGCCTGTCAGTAACTTATGGTATCGTGAAAATGCACCGAGGGGACATCAGCGTTGAGTCGAACGATGATCCTGCGGAGGGACCGACGGGAACGACGTTTCGTGTAACCTTGCCCAGGCATCGCCAGAAAGACAATGAGGTACAACCGCATCGTGACTGAGTTAAGAGTACCGGTGATTAGATCGAATGGCCCATGCGTTTGGTCCGCAAGTTGCTCGATACCAAGCGTGTCAGGCCGGCTTGACACGCATTAACAATGAGGGAACCGACGAGTCATGTCGAAAAAAGCTCTATTGGTGGAAGACGATCAGGACTACCGGACGCAGATGACTATGCATCTGAAAAATTCGGGCTTTGAAGTAACGTGCGCGGAGAGCGTTGCGCAAGCAAAGTCCGTGCTTGAAGAAGTCACGCCTGACCTCGCTGTTTTGGATCTCATGCTCGATGACGAAGTGGATGGCGGGTTTACACTGTGTCACCATATCAAGAAAATAGACGAGAAGATTCCCGTATTTCTTGTGACGGGAGTGGCCAGCGAGACCGGAATTGATTTCGGTGCTTCCACAGATGAAGAACGATCTTGGATCAAGGCGGACGTAGTCCTCGCCAAACCCATCCGGTTTGAACAATTACAGCGTGAGATCAAACGTTTCGTCAGGGAGTAGGGCGCCATGGAGACATTGAAGGTCCTGGTCGTGGATGACGAACAGGGAATGCGTTACGGCATCCGTCGTGCGCTGCGCAACTACATGGTCGAGCTGACCGATGTTGATAGTCAGATCGCTTATCAGGTTTCTGAAGCCGACAGCGGCGAAACCGGACTAATCGCCATTCGCGAGAGTCAGCCGGACATCCTGCTTCTGGATTATAAACTCGGCGGGATAACCGGACTTGATGTGCTCAACGCGCTGAAAGAAGAAGGCCGGGAAGTCTTAACGGTTATGATTACTGCCTTCGCATCCCTCCAGACGGCAATTCAGGCGACCAAATCCGGCGCCTTTGATTTCATCGCAAAACCATTTACACCTGATGAACTCAAGGAGACAATCTGCAAGGCGACGATTCACTTGGTCTCCCAGCGACAAGCCCGCAAACTCGCCCAGGAAAAACGACAGGTTCGCTTTGAATTTATTCGGGTTTTAGGTCACGAACTAAAAGCACCTCTCGCCGCGATCGAAGGTTACCTTGACATTATGAAAGAGCACGGCGCAGGAGACGAGTTATCCGACTATGACGAGATGTTCGATCGTTGCATGAACCGCGTACAAGGCATGCGCAAACTCATCCTCGACCTATTGGACATGACTCGGGTGGAATCAGGCGAAAAACGCCGCGAACTGATCGAGTTGGACGTATGCGAGATTGCGCGACTGGCGCTGGATACGGTAAGACCGGAAGCGGACAAGAGGGGTATCAGGATTTCGATCGATGGCGATGAATCGGTCGCCCGTCATAAGCACCGATTCATCGCCATCGATCGAAATCCTGATACCC
>JANQHN010000352.1 GCA_028282665.1 Phycisphaerae bacterium
TGAACCTACTTGGAAGGGCTAAGTGTGAAGAAACGGCAAGCGCTTCCAAGTAGGTTCTAGCGTTCTCGAGGCGCCGGTCTGCGGCATCAGGTTCATAGAACTCATGTTTCGGATGAAGCAATTCGCGCAACGTCGTACGTTGCTTTCCCGGCCAACGCGTCAATTTCCTCAGGCGATGTTCGAGCCACTTCGGCTCGCGTGCAGCCTCGAGCCGCTTTTGCATCTCCTGGAAATCAGACATCTACGATTCTCCTGGATGTTCAGGCTCCGGCGAGAAACGCGAGCCGTATGAACGCCAGACGACTATCTTCGGCGAGGCGAACCACTTCGTCGAGCGATCGGCATTCGACCTCGTCAATCACCACAAGATATAGGCCGTCCTCAAAAGCCTGCAATGCCGCACCCACCGCGGCAGCCGGGTCGACATTCTGACCCTCGCCCTTACCGGCCGGGTTGATCTTGCCACGCTTAGCTTCGTCGGCGATCTGACGTTCAGATAGGCAACGATCAAAGCGCTGATGGCTTTGGCGGCGCTTGAATTGCTCGACTTCGTGGCGCACCACATGTTCGATGACGTCGCGTAGACGCAATTCATCGCCATCACCAATTGCGCTTGGTGGCGGAACGATGAAGTCGTCCAAAAGCTGTCTTTTCTTGCCGAGAACTCTAGTTGAGACCGTTAGTGTCAAGGTCAAAAACTCCGATTGAACGGGCAGCCAACTCCAATCGGTCAAGTCACCGACACGGATACTACTTGCAGCCTCGGATCAACCGGCTCGCTTTCCAAAACCAGCACGCCGAAGACACACTCGTGGATGCGGCGCAAGCGACGCTCTTGACATACTAGCATGGCAGTTGGTGCTTTTCACGCCAAACCATGTATCGCTTCACCACCCGCTCTGCTCGATCCACGGATTGTGGTGTGCACTAGAACTGCTTCTCTCGAAGCCATAAGCCATACACTTCCTCCCAGCCGCCGTCGGGCAGATGGCGACCGGTCTTCACCGTTTCCTCCCAGACCTCGACTTCCCGCAGTCGCGTTTTCGCCACGACCCGAGTGCAGCGGTCAATGTAGATACTGCCTGGGATCGACCGACCCGCCTGCGGGCCAGCCGTCACCTTGTTGCTCCAGTGAATCCGGTAGTACTTACCCTTCTCCTTCGCGAGACTCGCCATGAAACACACCCTTCCGGCGGCCCCCGGCCCCGCTCGCGTCACGCATTTCGAACTTGGCGAGAGTGTGTTTTCGGTGGCGTTTGAGTAGACGTCTACCGAAGCGTCGGGGGCGTCGGCGAAGGCGGAGCATGCGATGAGGCAAAACACCAACATCGAGCAGGAAAACCTGAGCATCATTATATCCGGAATTCGTCTTATAGGTTGCATAAACTACCTCATCGAAAATTAAGCGACGCTTGCCATCACGAAGAAAGCAAATCATCACTCTGCATTGAACGATTGCGACTAATTCGCCTCCAAAGCAACGCCGTGCAAATTAGGAGGATCACAAAATCCAATCCGAAAAACATCCACACATGCATTTCATCCAACAGGCCCAATATTTCGAGCAGTGGAGCAGCAAGTGTTAAGGTGAGTACGACATTAAGAAACACTAGGAATGCAACAGACGTACCAATTGGAAACACCGTAGGCGATTTTTGGAAGGATTTAGTAGATCTACATCCTAGACACAAGCACCCAGTGAAGCCCCATAATAGAAACGGCCCTAGAGTCCAGACGGCATACTTGAGGCTAGTGCCATCGGCCCACGTCCTGCCCGGTATGATATAGGGGGAAATTGTAAACACATGCATGAAATACATGACGAGCAAAGCCCAGGGGAAATTAATAAGTATATCTAAATATATTAACCTGGAAGCGGGCCGATCGATATTTTCGTTTGCATCCATAGGTTTAATGCCCTCAGTACTTAAGCTGTCAAATTATGCCTACTCTTTGGTTCTTCACGGAATTCCGGGGAAGGCCTCTCGGATTTTGAGGAATAAGTAGCCATCATTCCTGAACCCGTAGGCCACTCTGTTGATCATTTTGATCTTGTTATTGATTCTTTGGACCGGTGTACCGACGGATCAGTTCGATCCGAACCTGCGGTGGCTTGTCGTCGTCTCCCGACACACTCCGGTGAATCCAGCCGACCCGACACCCTTCCCATTCTCCCAAGAGCTTGATAACCTCTTCGCGTGGCAAGACGCCCTCCCATCTATCATGGATTTGTCGCAAAACTCAAGATAGATCAGGACCGCCTTATCCGCTATTGACTCCGGAATTCCGTAAAGAAGCATAAACAAGGGATCCATCGTATAAAATCACTTGATGATCAGCGGCTCCATTCCGGATACTGTTTCCTTTACCACCTCTTTGCCGACTCTATTGGACTCACATGCACGCTTCGGGGTAAGTTTTATTCTCTTCCTTACTGGTCCGTCGGATCTATTCGTTGACGACCCCATTCCTGAAATTTGTTCCAGAAGTCATCATCGAATATAGAGTTTTCCATCAGACCCATGTCATTCGCGAGCGTCTCCCATACTACAAAGTCAAAACTCGGCGGCGTAACATTTTTCATAATGAGTTCCCAAACAAGCCCCTCGAAGGCCATTTCGTACTCATCATGATCAAGATAGTGTTGTACTTGATTAGCCGCGTCGTGATCGATAAGGCCTAAGCAAGATCGACAAATCACACATACTTGATCTTCATATCGCAACTGCTTGAATTCCCTTTTAAAACAGGCCGAGAATAGCTTCTACTCATTATCATCCAGCGGCATCATAAATTCTTCTGTTATTGTGAATGTCGTTGAGGAGGTACCGTTGCGGCCATCTCTGGCACAGAATTCAACTTCATAGGCGCGGCAACCTTCAGGTGAACACAATCCTAGCAAGACAACACCAACGGTGCCGATCGGAATTTCCGCGTCAGGAATGAGTTTTGACAATTTGAACACATCATTTGTATTATATATCATAATATATAATCCATACGTTGTTACGAACCTGGCAAAATCCTCTCCAACTCGAACAATCCAAACCGTTAATACCGGGACAAAATTTCCATTTTCGCCGGTAACGTTGATATACTTTTCGAATTTTGCGCCAAACTCAGCCACTTGCGTTTGCGCAGTTGTCGTATTATCAAACCGCAACTGTTTTGCGAGCACCTGCGAATTCTATCATGCAAAGCCCAGCGCGGCTTCAAACCATTTCGCCATCTCTTTTCCAACTGGATGGTCCGGATTGAAAAGGCAGCCTTTAAGCTTTGTGGTTACGCTAGATTTACTGCAATTTCGTATTATGCCTGCCGCATGTTTTATATAATAAAAATCCTTGACGCGGCAGCACTAAGCATCTGGCCGAATTTCGATATAAAACTACGCGCTGCTATTATAACTGGTGCACCGACAGTTGCAACCTTGACGTACGCGTGGATTGCTGCATTAACCAGCGTATCAACGAAACTAACGGAAGCTGGCCGAAGCGATCGACTTTTATGAGAGGATTGGCACTAACGTATAAGAACAACGACATTCCATCGATATATGCGTTGTTGATGTTCTTTTGCACTCCGTAATAGACCGGAGCCTTTCCTCGTCTCAATTGTGGCTGCAGCGTACCCAAATCCAACATCCCCATCGGATCCTCCTGCAACCACCTTCCCAGCCTCGGATCGTATGATCGATAGAGGAAGTAATACATTTCGACATTGGGGCCCGTCCCGTTGTCCGGTCCAGAGGAAAAGGTTGCCGTAGGCGCTTGCGCTAGAGGCTGTTGCGTCTCGCTGTGGGCAGGTAGATGCTGCTACCCTCGTTAGGGTCGCCATCGCCGTTATACGTCGCATAGTTGCCCGGGTCGATTCCGTCTTCAATGAAGGGCTCGCCTGTTCCGCTCAAGTTTTCACTGTCGTTGACGTAACCCGGCACGGCATCGCTGCTTTTTGCGTGGTTATAGTAGTTCCCCGTCACACCATCGTTGTAGTGGTATGCCGCCTTGTACCATTCGTCCTCCGATGGAATGACCCAGGTCGCGTCCGGCTCTTCCCGCATCGCTCGAAGAAATGGAGGCAGGCGTCGATAAGCCGCAGCATGTTGGGATTCCGTTGCCATCCTGACCCGATTTCCGGGTCACGGATTCTTGACACGAATTCAGAGGCAAAGCTAAGCTATAGATGGTCCAGTAAGGTAATGGGGAGCGAGAGGCGGAACACCGTCTGCTCGCTCGTGGCGTTTTTGCGGAGGGCATGCGATGAAGATAGTCAAGGCGAACGCTATTGCCGCCTGCTTGGTCATGGGTTCTGCGACTGCCGCATGGGGCGCCATCGTTGCGGGGCCATTGCTCTACAACAACCACGACTACTACCTGATCGACCAAGGCGATCAGGGATCGTGGACGGCGCTTGAAGCGGAAGCCGTCCTCCTCGGTGGTCATCTCGTTACGATTAACGACGCAGCCGAGAATGCATGGATTCAATCGACATTTCCCAACTACGGCCTTCACAATCTGTGGATTGGACTCAACGACATCGAAGAGGAAGGCGTCTTCCGTTGGGTCAGTGGTGAGCCGGTAACGTATACGAACTGGGCACCAGGGGAGCCCGGACCGCCAGATGGAGAGTCGGACTTTGTGGGCATGACGTATGCGGATGGCCTTTGGGGTGATCGGAATTGGGGAAGCGTGCGTGGAGTTGTCGAAGTGGTCCCTGAGCCATCGACTGCATTAATTATGCTGACGGCTTCACTACTCGTCACCTGCCGCCGTCGATAGTGCGGGCGACGCAACTGGCTCGCTTCAATGTCTGTCAGTTGACCCCCGGTGGGGCTAAATCTGGTTCCATTTTGGGTGCCCTTTTTTCGGGGGTGTTCCCTCGTGCAAACTGGCCTTCGGCGTGCCTGCCGTTTGGGCCTTCCAAGATGCTTAGACAACCGGAGTCCGTCGCCTCCTGTTCGCTGGCCATTCAGTCCCTTTACTGACTCTGGCTGCTGGCGACTTCGGTCACCACAACTCGGCATACCTCGACACCGATTCACCCGCCCGGTACTTCCATGCCACTGACGTTTTTTCATCCTCAGTCCGTCGAAATCGGCTGTTCGAGTCTGAAAATGCTGGTAAGCTGGGTGCCTCTGACGATGGCGAGTCATAAGAACAACCGAGGCGGAGGCCCGCCTGGCACGACGAAAAGCGGCGGGGAAGAAGGAGACCGGCAAAAAGTAACGGGGCCAATCTCGGCTTCGAGGAGAAACTCTGGCTCGCAGCCCTCTGCGACGATCCGAAAAGCGACTACCACGTCACAAAGCCCCCTCCAGAAGAAGGCCACGCTCGAAGATCGGGACGAATACATTTCCACCCGTGTGTTCTGGGCGCCAGAAATCGCCCGCCGGGGCATCCCTGCCCACTGGCATGAAAACCTGTTTGCCCCTCTTCTTGCGAAGCGAGAGACCGACGATAATGAGTCGTCCCTGAAAAAGTCGGTTTA
>JANQHN010000415.1 GCA_028282665.1 Phycisphaerae bacterium
CAGCGATGGGGGATGGTCTTACGCAAATGGAGACAGTAGCTCGGTTAACATGACCACGGCGGGCGTCAACACGCTGTACGTCGTTTTGAATCAATTTTATGCCCGTCGTGAGCCGGCTTACCAACGCTTCCGCGGAATTCCCGCGCGGAGCAATTCGCGGTTCGCGGCGGAAGGCGTTATGCAGGCGGCGGAACGGGGGTTGGGCTATTTGCGTAAGCACGGTATCGGTGTGGGCTCAGGTGCGGGCGGAACCTATACGTCATACCAGCGATTCGGCCTGGAAAGGCTTGGAGTGGCGAGTGGGCTCAAGTACTTGGGCGGAGTGGATTGGTACCGCGAAGGGGCGTCTTCCGTGGTGCTCGGCAAAAGAAGTACCGTGCACGCGGCGTTTAACCTTCTGTTTTTAACCTACGGCAGGGCGCCGGTGATCATCGCCAAATACGAGCACGGTCCCGGTAACAAATGGAACCGCTACTACCGCGACCTGAATAACCTCACACACTGGATGAGCAAGGAGTCTGAACGCATCTACAAATATCAGGTGGTCGGTGCGCGGGCGGATCTGCACGACCTACTGGATGCACCTTTGCTGCTCATATCCGGAAACGATCGGCTGTTGCTGACAAATGAAGACCGCAGGCTTTTACGCGATTACGTGGACCACGGTGGAACAATTGTCGGACACGCGGACAACGCTTCGGCAGGTTTCTCGCATTCGTTCATAGAAACGATGGAAACTCTGTTTCATGATAGAGATTGGCGTTTCGAGAGTATCAGCAGGGATCACCCTGTCTTTTTCTCCGTGCATGGCCGCGGTGATGAAAAATGGTGCAAAGACTTACGGGTTCGGGGCGTGCATGATGGTGCGAGAACCTGCCTGTTTTTGTTGGATTCGGATATCGCGGGTGCATGGCACAAGCGTGCTTGGGAGAAAAATCGTGACTTGTTCGAGTTCATGGCCAACCTGCGCGACTACGCGGCGTGTGCGTATCGCAATCTGCCTAAACGGCTGCGACTTATCCGTACCGGTCAGATGCCAGAGAAACCGAACGGATTTCTCACCGTGACTCACCTGGATAGCCGGGGGAAAGTCATCGAATCGGCTTGGCGTTGGCGCGGTATTAGCGAAGCCATAGAACAGGTACACGGCATAAGCACTCTGGAAATTCCCATTGATCCTGGTGGCCCGGTCGATTGTTACGTCATAACGGTCGATGACAAGTTGGAAATTAACGCCGATGGACTTAAGAAAATTGTGCAACGATTACAGAACGGCGCAACACTGATTATCGAAACGCGCAATCAAAAAGAGGCCAGCCTTGATTCGATAGGCTCGGTGCTAACTACACTCGCTCAACGTCTTGGCGGAGAGGTGCGTTCGGACGAAGAATCAAACGCACTTTTTCTCGGGCTCAGTAATGAGAACATTGATTGGCGCCCCAATCGTTGGGGGCTAATGTCGCTGGGCGACGATCAGCCGCCGATTAAAACAGTCGTAGTCAACGGTTCGCCGGTCGTTCTGTTCGCCCAATTCGACCTGTTTGCATCCGCCGGTGGTCATGTGCTCTACGAGGTTCCCACCTATACACGGGAACACTGCGAAATACTCACCGAACGGTTTCTCGCGCGAGCCTATTCGCGGGCGATTTCTTTGCAGATTGCATCCGGCAAGACCCATTGGCCCGCTCGTCCGATGGAGGCGCTTCCCGCCTTTGCAAAGTCTTTGTTAGCTGCTGGCAAGTTTGAACAACTTGGGAAACTCGTTCGTATCATGGAAGCCGCCGATCCGGATGCAGCCGCGTTGAAAGAAATACGCGTTCAGCTTCATCGAGGGCTAGCTAGTCGGATAATGGAAGCGAGAGAGCAAGGCCGGGAAATGGAGGCTACTCAATTGGCGGATATGTTGGTGGAAATGGTGCCCAGTGTAACGGAAGCCCTGGAAGTGATTCAGCGACAACAGGAAACGGCTGTTTCACAATCAATCCCCCTAAAACTCGCTGACATCCCCGTCGCTTTTAATGGCCAGGATTTGAACGCACGGATTTTGCTCGAAGAATGGTTTAAATGGCGTGCGAAGAGCGACGCGTTGCAGCGAGAAAGCGACGCTCTGCAGGTGAGGAAAGAAGCACTCGAAGAGCGTTCGCGTGCATTTGTGCGACAACGTCGAAGTAAGTCAGATCGTGGGCGATCATCGATCAGGCGAGATGACCCGGAGGTACAAAAGCTGAAGGAACAGCGCGAAGAAGTTGTGGCGGCGATTAACGAGTTGCTTAATCAAAAGGCAGTGTTTGATGATCGAATGCGACAGATCGACGAAGTCCTTCTGCCTTTGAAAGACCAACTAGGTAAACACGGCGTGACGCGTGAAGGCGCAAACTGGCAAATCTAAGGTCACACGACAGAAAAGAAGAAATTAGCTCTCGCCCGTAGTCCACACAAACAAAGACCCGCCGACGATTCCGTTCGCCGACGGGCTCACACTCTTGGAGGAGCGATTTTCTTTTCATTTTATCGTTCGCAGCTGATGCAGATGCTTTACTACGCGGCTTGTCCTAGCGAACGATCAACTTGCTTGGCATCATCACTGCGACATTTTCGCTTTGCACCAAGTCGATAAGCTGCAACGACCATTGAACGGCGGAGGCGCGCTCGGGGTCGATCTTGTTTAGCGCCGGCAACAAAGCCTTAAAAAGCGGCGTATCCAGAATCGATGACCGCACAGTTGCCGAGGTCATCGCGTATTCTTCTTCGCGCAATTCGCTGAACATAGCCTCAAATACATCCAACGGTTCGGGAATCACGCGCAGTTCGTACTCGGCGATACCCGCACGGTCAGCCGCTTCGCTGACGGCGTCCTCAAATCCACCCAACTTGTCGACAAGTCCAAGATCTAGGGCTTGTTGACCGGTATACACTCGCCCACCCGCCATGTCCTCGATCGGTTTGGCGAGTTTGTCACCTCGCGCCGCGATCACGTGCTTTTTAAACGTATCGTAGACGTCATTCATGTACGAGAAAATGACCTCGCGCTCTTCATCGGAGAACGGTGCGGCGGTGCTCATTAATGCAGCCATCTCACCGCGTTGGCTCGCAACCCAGTTGATGCCCAACATTTTCCAACCGCCCGTAGTGACCAACTTACCGCCAACTACGCCGATCGAACCGGTAATGGTCGCATCTTCAGCGAAAATCGCTTCGGCCCCGCACGCTACGTAATATCCCCCACTACCGGCAACGTTCCCCATCGATACAACGAGCGGCTTTTGGGCGGCGACTCGTTTGCTCGCTTCCAGAATGATCTCCGACGCCAACGCCGATCCGCCTCCCGAATCGATCCGCAGCACTACCGCTTTAACCGTGTCGTCGGCGGCGGCTTTGTCAAGTGCTTTTCGAATCGTCGTGCTAAAGGCTCCCGACGTAGCGCCAAACGGGCTAACCTCGGCAGAGCCCGTCTGGATCATTCCCTCAACGTACACGATCGCCACACTTGGTTCGGTGTAGATTTTCGCGCCAGGATTAAGCATCTTCATAAAGAAATTGACCGCACCAAAGAAGTCCTCCGGAATTTCCTCCATAGGGTCTTCCTCGCCGTAATTCACGACAATGTCGGTCGATTCACCGTAACGCCCTTTGAGCATCTCGACGAAATCCTGACGATGCATGACGGAGTCGATCAGTCCCGCCTTTTTCGCGTCTTTGGCCACGAGCGGTCCGCCGTCGATCAACCTCTTCACCTTGCTCGCCTTCATGTCACGGCCTATGGCGATCATGTCGATCAGAGATTCATAAATGCCATCCAACAACCAGTCGGTCATCTCCTGCGCTTCCGGCGAGGGGCCGGTCCGCGTAAGGGGCTCAGCCGCGGATTTGTAATCGCCACAGGTCAGGAAGTCTGCCTGCACGTGAATTTTGTCCAACATACCCTTCACGTAAGGTGTTTCGCCGTAAAAACCCGTAAGCCAAACTTCGCCCGTCGGCGTGATGCTAATGTGGTCGGCGGCGGTCGCGAGAGCATACTTACCAGTCGTCAGGAAATCGGCGTGAACGTAAACACGCTTATCGAGTGCTTTGAAGTCACTGATGGTACGGTGTAACTCGCGCATTTGTGCAAAGCCCATTCCCATCTGATTCACGTCGACAATCACCGCCTTGACGCTTGGATCCTTGAGCGCCTTGTCCAGACGCCGCAGCATGCCCTTCATGGACTGTGGTGGTTTATCGCCGAATAGCGGAATCATCTTCACCGGCGTTTCAATCAAAGGTTCGAACTTGATGTGAGCGATCTTGGACGAACTCTCGCCGGTGAAATCGGTCGTAGTGAAACCAAACTGCGCGAAAGCTGTGGCCGCCACAGCCCACGGGACCAAGAGGGTGACGATCATTGCAATAGTGGTACGCTTCATTCTTCGTTCTCCAACAGGTTACACGTCAATTCGTAGCCGACAGGCATCGGATATGAAATACATTCGGTATTTTACCAGATTTATCGTCCACGACCCATCGCATGATCGAATCGAGCACAACTCTTTACAGCGATTGACTTACCGCGACCGTCACAAAAGCCCATTTGCGGGCGGACGCGACAAGTCATGACAGTCAGTGATGATGCAACGACGCGCACATTGCGCAGGATCGCCATGCTGTGCGTTAGCTGCCCCACCATCGTGGATTTCTCCAAGAGGGGAGCTGAAATCGGGTCCGTAACTTTGTGATCCCCGCTTAGACACCACCTCTTCAATGCGACTCCGCATCGTTCAACATGGAACGCTCGGGGGACTTGCGACCGAACCGCGCAACTACCCATAGCAGAAGCATCGCCAGCACGAAGTTCGCCAATCCCGCGAGTTGGATTAGTTGATCGGGCGCCTTGTGATCGGCGGATCCGATTCTAATGAACAGCAGCGCATTAATAAGCAGAACCAGCGCAACGAATGATGCAAACATCCCCCCGCCAGGCCGAAGCGACAACCACCACAACACCAGCGCTAAGATCAATTCACGCCCCAGCGGGAACACGGCCACACCGTATCCCGCCGCTTTCGAAATGTTCGCGAACAAATTGTTCGCATCCACTTTTAAGCCTTGGTCGGTCGCGACGATAACCTTTGTCTTGCCTGGGCTCATGGTTTCGCCCTTGTTTGTTTTGACCCAGACATGCGTGAAGTTCGTGACCAACTCTGCTTCGTAGCCAAGTTTCCTGAGCATGGAGGCAGCGATGACCGCCCTACCGTCGCAGTCTTCCCGAGCTTGTTCGAAAACCTCCGACACCGTAGGAATGTAGTCAACCGTCCCCCACGTATCCCAATCCCAGGCGTAGGGGACTTTCTTGTAGACGAATCGTTCGACTTTGCGAAGAATCTGAGGCGGTTGAAGATCCGCCTCCAACGCAGGCTCGATCTCCGCAACCAATTCGGTAATCTTCGGGTGATCCGGCTCGATGAGTATGTTCGGCTGCTGCCATCTTTCCACGTGTGTAGCTAACCGGTCCGGATAGGGAAAAAGCACGGCAGTCACTGCGGTCACACCAGCCAGCACTTTTGCAGGCCAGCGAACGAACCATTTGCGACGATGGATAATAAGAAGTGGATTTTTCATAGATTCTTCCCAACAAACAAGCCGTCTCGAATTCGATTGCGCCCTTGCCTTTCGCCGTCCATACGATCCGTTGGCGTCTCTTCGCTTCCACTGTATTTTAGCCTATTATGAGCTTAAAGGCGCATCAAACACGCGCAACAGGATGATACGTCATGCCGCAAGGTTCTAATCCAAAAACTCTGCTCATTGCCTCACTGGTTGTAAAGTCGGATGATGCACTGATTAAGCGAATTCAACGTGCGGTCGACGACGGCGCCACTGCTGTCGAATTGCGACTTGATCACGCCGCGGGCGCGACAATCCCGCTTGCTGAACTGCAAACCCGTTTCCCGGACTTGGTATTCGTACTGACTTGCCGCTCGGTCGACGAAGGAGGCAAGTGCGACCTGCCTACAGAACAACGCGGCGGCTTCCTGCGACAACTTTGCGACAAGTTCGATGTCACTGCGGCTCGCGCAGCGAATCTGGTTTGCGACCTTGAGTGGCGTGATTGGAATGAGTTGGCGTCTGCACTTCTTGCTGATGATGATCGCTCGATCAAACAAAATCGCCCACGTCCATGCACCATCGCTTCTTACCATGATTTCGCGGGCAGACCCGCAAATCTCGCGGGGTTGCTAAGATCCATGTCCGATCACCCGCTTGTCGACTGCCCTAAAATCGCGTTTGTAGCCCATAAGATCACGGATGCATTGCTTGCACTCGATTTGATGCGATCCGCAAAAAAGCGGAGTGCAATCATCGCGATGGGCAAAGCGGGACTCATGTCCCGATTGCTCGCGGGAAAGGTTGGTGGAAGCTGTACTTATTGCGCGGAAACAACACAGGACGCCACCGCGCCGGGACAAATTACGGTCGCAGAAATGACGAAGCGCTACCGATTTCACGCTATCTCGCAGTTGACGGCCGTGTATGGCGTAATCGGCGATCCTATCGAACGATCAATGAGCCCGCATTTGATGAACACCTGGTTTGAACGATTCGGCGTGGACGCGGTGTATCTCCCGCTATTGGTGAGTGATCATGATGAGGTTTTCGATGGATTCGTTCGCGGATGCGTCGAGCGGAAATGGCTGGGAGCATCCGGTTTCTCTGTGACAATGCCGCACAAATCGCGCGCTTTACAGGTTGCCGGCCAGGCAGCGGACGAACTCGCATTTCGAATCGGTGCAGCAAATACTTTGGTTATACGCAACGATTCCATAAAAGCCTACAACACGGATAGTTCTGCGGTCGTAGATAGCCTTGCAGGCAAGCTGGACATCGAGAGACCGGAGCAAGATGGGCCGGTTAGCGAGTTCCAAAATCTGCCGGTTGATGTACTTGGAACGGGTGGTGTAGCGCGGGCGGCGATTGCCGGCCTCATACAGGCCGGCTGTACGGTGACGGTGTACGGCCGTAACACTACCGCGTTGAAACAACTGGAGGGAGATTTTACCGTTCGAACAAAAGATTGGAACAAGCGTGGGAAACGCAGCGGCGAGTTGGTTGTCAACGCAACAAGTTTGGGAATGCGAGATGACGACGACTCTCCGTTACCGGATCATGCGTGGGAAAGCACGAAGCTGGCGTACGATTTGATATACAACGCAAAGCCCACGAAATTCCTGCGCGACGCTCGTTACGCAGGCGTACAAACACTTTCAGGTCTGGACATGTTTGTCAGGCAGGCGGTTCGCCAGTTC
This sequence comes from Phycisphaerae bacterium, assembly GCA_028282665.1. Lineage (GTDB taxonomy): Bacteria > Planctomycetota > Phycisphaerae > UBA1845 > UBA1845 > JANQHN01. The sequence continues at coordinate 7,281 of JANQHN010000415.1, forward strand.
GAGTTATGGACGGGAATCACGCCTGATGTAGAACAGGCCCGGAAGTTGGTCAACCGTTTCCTGCGAGCGCGTCTACCGTTGCTGGGCGTGACACTGATCGGATACCGCGGTTCAGGGAAAACCTGTGCAGGCAAGTTGATCGCGAATCAACTCGGCGGCCGGCACCTGGATACGGACGTGCTGGTACAATCGAAGACTGGCCAATCCATCGCAAGTATATTTGAAAATGAAGGTGAAGCAGGCTTCCGTCTGCGTGAAGCGTGTGCCATCGTGGAAGCCGTGGAAGAGCAACCATTGGTAATCAGCGCAGGCGGCGGAGCGGTACTGGATGAGGCGAATGTTGAGGTATTGCGCACGTTCGGCTGCGTGGTGTGGCTGACGGCAAGTCACGCAACGCTGCTGGCACGGATGACGCGGGACGCGGACAGTCAATTGACCAGACCTGCATTAACAGAAAAATCGCCTAAAGAGGAAATCCAACATTTACTTGCCAAACGGGAACCGCTCTACCGCGCCGCGGCAGATATAGAAGTGGACACGGAAGGAAAGGATCAGGAAGCGGTTGTTCGGGAAGTGATTCGAGCGGTACAAGCGTGGCGCAGGCAACAACGTACGTAAGCCGAACATTGAAACGGTTACCGTCGAAAGTGTGGAGTAATAAGGATGCATGAGCCGATCATCGGTGCGAATGTGGACGATTTGCGAATGTCGATCAAAAAAGGAATACCGTTTATCGCTCAGCATGCGTTTCGCGCGGTCGAACTACCCGGTGTAAGTGAAGAGGTCGCAAGAGGACCGCTCAACGAGAGTGGACGACGGCATATCGCGCGTTTCGTTCGCAGCCACGGGCTGCAACTCGGCTCGCTCACTGCAGACGTCGCCGGCACACGCTTTACCGATTCCGCCACTGTGCAGGAACGCGTCGACAAAACATGCCAAATACTCTCCCTATCGCGTGACCTTGGGACCAACGTCGTTACCGCTTCAATTCCGTCACTGGTTGATCCAACGACCGATGAGCCATCGGAATTGGCGCTGGAGGCGTTACGGCGTGTCGGTGAACAAGCAGATCGGACAGGGGCGTTCTACGCTATCAGGCCTGCGTTTGACTCTCCCGAGACGATCGCGAATGTGCTCAGTCAAGTCGGATGCGATTCACTACGTATCGCTCTCGATCCTGCCGTCCTTGTTATGACCGGTAACGATCCGTACAAAATGCTCGAACAACACGCGGAACGAATCGTCCTGTCTCACCTGCGGGATGCACGGGCGGGCGGCAGCGAGAGGGTAGGGGAAGAAACCGCAATCGGCGAGGGCGATGTGAACCTGATGGGCATCTTGGCGATACTCGGCGCCGCTCAATACGGCGGTGTTCACATCCTTAGACACACAAACTCCAACACCCCGCGCGAAGACATTGCTCGCGGTTTCGATACGATCAAAGACATCCTCCCGCCTTAAATAGATAATTTAGCAGTTTTCGCTTCTCGTTCGCCCCTGCGTGCTTGTCAAGATCAAATCAAAAGCCCCCAAGCTCGAACGCACGGGGGCTTCATAGAGTGATGCTCACGTGCGCGAAGTCGCCAAATTCTCGGCAAACGCACAGACGAGCCGTTACGCAGATACACTAATGAGTCGTCCCTGCGGAATCAGCTTGACGCGTTGTTTTTAGGCTGAAAGTAGCGTGCGTAGGGTGTAGATTTTGCAGGGAATTCAGGGATGACCGCTTGAA
>JANQHN010000417.1 GCA_028282665.1 Phycisphaerae bacterium
TTCTCCCCGTCTGCCCAAACTCGCCCGATTGGTCCTCGCCAACCTGTTTAGCCGATGTATCTACAATACCGCCGACGGTGATCGATCTGCCAGACGGAACTTCATGCATTAGTCATGCTCCTCAGTGGGCTCTTACTACTCAAATCACTCGCATATCTTCATAGGATACAAAATCACTATAAATTTTACGCTATAACGACGTTGTTCATGAACACCACGTTTAATCATACGGTAATTTACACTAATTTCATATGAATAAAATCCCTCCGTCAAACCCGTGGCATCTAATCATTCATGACTCTCCGACTGGCGGCAATTCTCCTAATCACAAGGATATTGCCAAAGAAGCAGAGTGATAAGAAGTTCTCCCGAACCCTCTTCGTTACGGTGCGAGATCCCACACCTGGAATCACGGCTTAGGCAGTGAGGCATAACGGGAAATATCGATCACGGGGACGACAACAAACAGGCGGCAATTGCAGGTTCACTAATGCGATGACAAAAGCAACGCGGCGCGGTTCGCACGCACAATACCGTGTCAATACGCGAAACAAGGACAGCCAGGGTTTGGCCGTCCTTGTCATCGCTGGCGTTTTTGCCGAACACCCCCAAGGGGACTCGAACCCCTGTCTTCAGGATGAGAACCTGATATCCTGGGCCACTAGACGATGGGGGCCTTGCTATCGTGCGTAGTGGCGTAAGTTAAACCCGATGCACCGCATTCGTCAAGCGGTCCGACCGACGAAAGCCATTTGAACGGCAATTTTGGCTAATAATCGAAGCCTAGATGAGTACTTGGACAAAAGCGCACACGCTAGAATCAATCTTGCCGCAAGCGTCAAATCACCCGACCATAAACCTACCAACCGGTTGAGCAGTCAAACGGAATAGCGTATGATGATTCGGCTTTGACCACGTGGTGCGATGTCGCGCAAGCCTGCCCGATATCGCTAAAGGAGAAACCCTTGGACCAGTTTCAACTAACCAGCCCACTAAGACCTCGCGGTGATCAGCCGGATGCGATACGCAGGCTCGTGGCTGGATTTGAGAATTGCCGCAAACGCCAGTGCTTGCTGGGTGTGACGGGTTCCGGCAAGACTTTCACAATGGCCCATGTCATCGCCGCTCTAAACAGACCCACCCTCATCATCTCACACAATAAAACTCTGGCCGCACAATTGTATGAAGAATTTCGCGAACTATTCTCGGAAAATGCCGTCGAATATTTCGTCAGCTACTATGACTATTACCAACCGGAAGCTTACATCCCCCAACGCGACATTTATATCGAGAAGGACGCCTCCCGCAACGACGACCTCGACCGCCTCCGTTTGAGCACCACGAGTACGCTCGTTTCGCGACGTGACGCGGCGATCGTGGCGAGCGTTTCGTGCATTTTCGGATTGGGTTCGCCCGAAGATTACAAAGCGAGCGTCATCGTCATCGACAAGGGGCAGTGGATCGATCGAGACGAACTGCTGCGGCGATTTGTGGATTTGCAGTACGCGCGGAATGATTTCGACTTCAAACGAGGTACTTTTCGAGTTCGTGGCGACGTCATCGAGCTTTATCCTGCGTACGAAGAGATCGCTTACAGAATAGAGATGTTCGGTGACGAAATCGAAAAAATGGAAATTATCAATCCGATAACCGCCAAACCCGTCACGCAGCTCGACCGGGTATTCATTTATCCGGCGGTGCATTATGTCATGCCGGAAGAACGTATCGAGTCGGCGACGAATGCCATTTTGGAAGAACTCGATCAACGCGTGAAGGAGTTTCGAAGGTTAGGCAAACTGCTGGAGGCACAACGCCTGCTCGCTCGAACGAAGTACGACGTCGAGATGTTGCGAGAAGTGGGTTATTGCTCGGGAATCGAGAACTACTCGAGGCATCTCAACGGAACGCCGGAAGGAGCGAAACCTTACACGCTTGTGGATTATTTCCCAAAAGATTTCCTACTTATCATTGACGAGTCGCACGCAACGATCCCGCAACTCAACGCGATGTATAACGGTGACCGAGCGCGAAAACAGACGCTGGTCGAACATGGATTCCGCTTGCCAAGCTGCCTTGACAACAGGCCTATGCGCTTCGAGGAATTCGTGGGTATGTGGGATAGTGTATTATTTGTCTCCGCTACACCAGGCCCGTATGAACTTAAGGAATGCGAAGGAGAAGTCGTCGAACAAATCATCCGCCCGACGGGCCTGGTCGATCCGCCGATCGAAGTCTTGCCCGCCAGAGGACAGGTACCGGATATATTGCAACGTATATCCGAACGGACCGCCGCGGGCGAACGTACGCTCGTAACAACACTCACAAAACGGCTCGCCGAGGACCTCTCCGCCTATATCCAACAGGAAGGCCTGCGCTGTAAATACATGCACGCAGATATTGACACCCTGGAACGAGTTCAGATCTTGCGTGAATTACGCGAAGGAGAGTTCGACGTACTGGTCGGTGTCAACCTGCTTCGTGAAGGACTGGACCTGCCTGAGGTTTCACTTGTTTGCATTCTCGACGCGGACAAGGAAGGATTCTTGCGCAGCGAAACATCACTGATTCAAATGATCGGGCGAACGGCGCGCAATGTAAACGCGGAAGTGAAACTATACGCGGACCGGATTACGCCGAGCATGCAGCGAGCAATGGACGAGACGAACCGCCGGCGCGAAATCCAACTCGCTCACAACGAAAAACACGGCATCACACCAGAAACCATTCAGAAGGAAATTCGTCACGGACTCGAATCCGTCGTGGGTGCGTACAAGGTGGCAGCGGCGGCGATCAAGGCGGACGAGAATGAACTTGACCGCACCGAACTCATCGCCATGTTAGAGAAAGAAATGTTGCAGGCGGCGGAGGAACTGGAGTTCGAACGCGCCGCCAAAATCCGCGACCGCATCAACGAGATTAAAGAATCCGGAAGCGACCCGGGAGACAAACCCGATAACGCCCTTCGCAGCAAAAACAAAGGCAGTGCACAGGCGAAAGGGTCATCAGCCGTCTCACGACGGCGAAATATTAAGGGAACATGAACGCAAACGGCCTTCTAATTAATACTTGCAGGCCGTGTACTTTTCTATCGGACGGTTGCAAGACAGAAAAGACGTCGCCACCGACACAATTGCGTGTGTACATGTAACCGCCGTCAGAGCGGATTGAATCTGTAAAGCCTCAACGCCAAATTGCTATCCGGTTCTTCTTCCGAAACGACAACTTCCTGTGAGCAAGAACTGGAATCCACTCCTTGATTCCTGTATCTTCTCGCCTTGCTGGATGCTCATTGGCGCCAGTGCTCATGGGCTCGAAGCCGACGTGATTAAGCTACACGGAAGACCCGCCCAACGCGACTTTGCAGACGTGGCATTCCCGGATAAATCGCAAAAGCACTTTTGAGTCTTTCTCAATCATAAATAGTCGTCCCTGCGGAATCAGCTTGACGCGTTGTTTTTAGTCTGAAAGTAGCGTGCGTAGGGTGTAGATTTTGCAGGGAATTCAGGGATGACCGCTTGAA
>JANQHN010000040.1 GCA_028282665.1 Phycisphaerae bacterium
CAAACCGAAATTCTCTCCGACTTTAACGGCATGCCCGGCAGCGATGCAGCGATTCACAACGTGCAATGTGAGTTCCGCGTCAAACGGTTTCTCAAACTCGATGATACTTCCTGCTGTCAATCCGAGGATGGCGTTGATCGGCATCTGCTGCGACGCGAGAACGACATTGGCACGCAAACTCAAGCCCATGACTCGCTTGAGGTCACCAGAAAGTTTCGTACTTTGCGAACCGCCCGTTGTCTGCGCCTGAGGTTTCGGCGATTCGGACGGAGGAGGTGCGGAGGAAGCGGGCGCGGCAATTTCTTCCTCGGCGGCAGCCGAGATCAGTGCGTCTATGTCAGCTTGCGAGATACTCATTCCGCTTAAGCAGCCCAGCTAGCACTGGCACGCCCCACATCCATGCCCCAACCGCAAATCCCGAGACTCTAAAACGCCTCCTATAGCAGTTTCAATCCAAGCGTAGCGTTCAAAGTCGACTTTCCAACAGCGAAACATACGATGCAGGACGCTACACCCAGATAGAGCCTGCTCTAGCTGGAATGGCCGTCATGTGGATCATTCCCTCGTTCCGCACGCACACGCTACCCATCTATCGTCAGTCGCGATATGGAATCTTGAGATGATGTGCTTGGAAGAACAGATAAAACCGCCAGGAAGAAATTTACGTAACATCAACCATCAAAACGACTTACAACGAGACATGCGTCGTGACCGCCAAAGCCGAACGAACTGCTCAACGCAGTCCTTACAGCGCGATCCCTCGCCGTATTCGGGCAGAAATCAAGATCGCAGCCCTCGCCCGGATTGTCCAGGTTCAGGGTTGGAGGAATGGTACTGTTACGGATAGCATTAATGGAAGCGACAAGTTCGACTGCACCACTCGCTCCCAACAAATGCCCAATCGCACTTTTGGTACTACTAACCACAAGCTTGTCCGCAGTCTCGCCGAAAACACGCCGAATCGCGACGCTTTCCGCTTTGTCGCCAAGTGGAGTACCCGTGCCGTGGGCGTTAATGTAATCGAGGTCTTCCGGGTTGAGATTTGCGTCCGTCAACGCCGCACACATAGCCTTCGCGGCCCCCACTCCATCCTCCGCCGGCTGGGTGATGTGCCCGGCATCCGAAGAAGCGCCATAACCGAATACCTCAGCAAGAATGGGAGCGCCACGCTTCTTTGCGTGTTCCAGCTCTTCAAAAATCAGGGTCGCACAGCCTTCACCCAAAACGAAACCGTCACGATCGCGATCAAAAGGCCTGCTCGCTTGTTCCGGTGCATCGTGCCTGCTGCTAAGCGCTTTCATCGATGCAAATGCAGCTAGCGATAGAGGCGTCAAAGCCGCCTCCGAACCGCCCGTGAGGGCAACATCCGCAAAGCCATTTCGCACGAAACGAAATGCCTCGCCCATCGCGTTAGTCGCGGAGGCACAAGCAGTCGCCACAGCCAAACTTACACCCGTCAATCCGTACTCGATGGAAATGTTTGCCGCGGCGGCGTTGATCATCAGCTTCGGGATGGTGAAGGCAGATACGCGCGTCGGGCCTTTAGTGATCAGGCGTGTGTGTTGCTCCTCGAGTTCGTTCATCCCGCCGATGCCACTACCGTAGATGACACAAACCCGATCACTGTCGTATTTTGCAAAGTCAAGGCCTGAGCTTTCGACGGCCTCTTTCGATGCGGCCAACGCGAATTGCGTGAAGCGATCGATTCGCTTCAGACCCTTCGGATCGAGGTAACGGGCTGGATCGAATTCGTTGCATTCCGCACCGATTCGGACGGAAAAGCCGTCAGTGTCAAACTGTTGAACCAGACCGACACCGCTAACGCTTTCGACGAGCTTCGACCAAAACGTGTCGACACCGTCTCCCAAGGGCGTTATTGCCCCCATCCCGGTCACCACAACGCGCCGACCAGCCATATGAACTTCCTCAAAGAAGACTGTTTACTTGCCTTCGAATTGCTTCATGACGAAGTCGATGGCTTCACCGATGGTCTTGAGCTTTTCGGCTTCGTCATCTGGAATCGTCATATCGAATTCGTCCTCAAGCTCCATAACCAACTCGACCGTATCGAGCGAATCGGCGTTGAGGTCATTGACGAAAGATGTCTCGCGGCTTAGTTCGCTGACATCGACACTCATCTGTTCGCTGACGATCTGAAAGACCTTATCCTGGACTTCTTGTACTGAGGGCACTACCTGAGCCTCCCGTAATTGCATGTGTCCCTGTCCAACCATTCCCTGCATTTCGCCGGAATACTAATCCGACCGCAGCACTTAGGCAACTATTCGTCCAACCTCACCGAGCAAGGCACCACCGCCTTTGGCGGCGAGCGCACGGCGCTACCCTACATGTGCATGCCGCCGTCTACAACGATTACCTGTCCTGTGATGTACGAAGCCGCCTCACTAGCTAAAAACACCACGACCTTCGCCACCTCCCCCACTTCACCGAAACGCCGCAAAGGAATCAACTCCTTGGCGGGTCCCGTGACACTATCCGGCAACGAAGCAGTCATGTCCGTTGTAATAAAACCCGGAGCCACCACATTGCAAGTGATTTTTCGTTTCCCCAACTCCTTCGCCACGCTCTTCGAAAAACCGATCAGTCCCGCTTTGCTCGCAGCATAGTTCGTCTGGCCGGGGTTGCCCATGACACCCGCCACGCTTGATATGTTAATAATCCGCCCCGACTTCTTCCGCACCATGTACTTACTTACCGCACGGGTCATCCAGAAAGCGGATCGCAGATTCGTCGTCAGCACATCCTCAAACTGATCGTCGTCCATGCTCATCAAAAGACCATCGCGCGTGATCCCGGCATTGTTCACTAATATATCGATTTTACCGTGATCAGCCTCAACGGAATCTACCAACTCTTCGATAGCGGCCTGGCTGCTCACGTCCAACGCATGCGGCGAAATAGAACCCTGGTATTCCTTCGCCTTCACCTCGGCTGCAAGCTCAGTCAGGGCATTCATATTTCGGGCACACGCCACGACCGTAGCGCCTTCCTGAGCGAGGCACTCACAGATACCGCGTCCAATGCCTCGGCTCCCGCCGGTTACAATCGCAATCTTATCTTTCATCAGACCGCACGCCTTTCAATGGGTTCGGTACCAACGGCTGTCTAGCCCGTCATGCTTTCAATTTCTCGATCGCTTCATTCAACGAGTCAATGGAGTTCACACAGAGCGTTTCCATCTTGCGGTTAATTTTACGCATCAAGCCGGTCAAGACCCTGCCTGGACCCATCTCAACAAATCTATCCACGCCGTCCGCAATCATCCGTTCGATACATTGTTGCCACAAAACAGGTTCGGTAACCTGCCGCTTGAGCCATTCTCGCATGTGTTCAGGCGACGCGTGATAATCACCATTAACGTTCGCAGCAACAGGAATTCGCGCCTTTCGGAACGCCGTCTCATTCAACACCGGCTCGAGCCCCGCGGCCGCTGGAGCCATCAACGGCGAATGAAATGCTCCCGCAACAGCAAGTGCCACTGCGCGGTATCCCGATTCCCCCGCAGTCTCAACCGCACGCTCACAAGCCGACTTCGAACCGGATACAACGACTTGCCCCGGACAATTGAAATTCGCTGGCGCAAGTACGTCGCCTCCTCGTACGTTGTCGCAAAGGGATCGAGCTCCTTCTTCATTCGCACCGATCAAGGACACCATCCCACTGGGCGATGCCACTGCTGCTTCCTGCATCAACTGACCGCGCCGGCGAACAAGACGCAAAGCCTCCTCGAAACCCATCGCACCTGCAATATGCAGGGCGCTGTATTCGCCCAGACTCAGGCCGCCTGAATGAGTAAACAACGCCTGATCCCCTCCAGCCTCGATATACGCTTCCCAGATCGCGACGCTAGTCACGAAGATCGCAGGCTGCTGGATGTCCGTTTTTTCAAGTTCCTCGGCGGGTCCCTCGAAACACAGTTTGCTCAACTCGAATCCGAGAATTCCGTCAGCCTTTTCGTAGATCGCGCGGGCTTTTACACTTCTTTCCACAACGTCTTTGCCCATGCCAATCTGTTGAGCACCTTGCCCGGGAAAGATAACCGCCGTACGAGCCATGATAATCTGTGTCCTTTTTTCTGATGCCTCAAGTTGACCTAGGACCGATCTAAAGTCGAATCACCAACGTACCCCAAGTCAGACCAGCGCCGATGGCAACCATTAGCGCCAAGTCGCCTTCTTTCAAACGCCCCGCGCGTCGTGCTTCATCCAAAGCCACAGGGATGGAAGCCGCCGACGTGTTGCCGTAGCGGTCGATGTTCACCGCGAACTTTTCCCACGGTAAATCCAGGCGTTCCCGAACGGATTCAATGATACGAAGATTGGACTGATGCGGAATCACCATGGCCAAGTCGTCAGGCACAATTTCCAATTTCTTGAGCGCATTGTCGATCAGTTTCGACATCTTCACTACGGCGAACTTAAATACCTCGCGCCCTTTCATGTGCAAGTACTGCCCGCGTTCGGCAAGTGTCTGTTCTGAATAGGGCATTTTCGATCCACCCCCTGGCAAGCGGATGAGATCAGCCTTCTCCCCGGCGGTGCCGAGTTCCTGGAAAAGAATTCCACGATCGGTTTCCAGATTCGTTCGACTCAAAACTGCCGCTCCGGCGCCGTCACCAAACAGAATCGTTGTCGTACGGTCCATCGGATCACTGAACCGCGTGAGGCATTCCGCCCCTACCACCAAGACATTTCGGGCCATCCCCATCATCAAAAGGCCCGCAGCGCTGGAGCATGCAAGAACGAAACCTGCACAAGCCCCAGCCACGTCGTAAGACATAACATTCTTGGCTCCAAGATGACTCTGAATGAAGGCGGCAGTCGCGGGGAAGGCATGATCGCCCGTTGCGGTGCCGCAGACAATCGCATCAATCTGTTCAACACCCATACCCGCATCTTCGAGCGCGCGCCTGGCAGCCAATGCCCCCATCGTCGACGTCGTCTCATCCGGCGCGGCACGCCTTCGCTCGCGGATACCCGTCCTGGTAACAATCCATTCGTCAGAAGTATCCACCAAGCTCTCGAAGTAACTGTTATCCAAAATCTCATCAGGCAGGTATGAACCTGTGCCGCGCATGAGGATCGGCAAGGGTTGATTCATTTTCACAATTGTCCTGTTTTGTACCGTCAGCCCAGGCGGGCGGCGATCAGGTCGTTGAAGTTTTCGTAGACGAACCGCTTTGCAGCTTTCACCGCATTTCGAATCGCCAACTCGTTGCTGCGTCCGTGGCAGATTATGCAGGTTCCG
>JANQHN010000135.1 GCA_028282665.1 Phycisphaerae bacterium
TTTTCCGGTTTCTGATGATGCAACCACACAGTTTCGAGAATCGGCAGGGGAAGCTTCCAATGAGTCGCAAGACGTTTTCCGGCTACCGTGTGATCGAATCCGAGTAATTCCGTTTCGACATCGCTAATGCACTGTCGACGACGTTCCGCCTCCAGCACAATTCGCGCATAACTCTTGGGCACAGCCGCATCGAGTGCCAGTTTACCGACATCGTGCAACAGGCCACATACAAACGCACTGGACGGTTGATCGAAGTTCGGAATATCCTCTGCCAACAATTGGGCCGTGCAGGCCACTGCGAGACTGTGCGACCAAAACGCGGATCGCTTAAACGCGCTGCCTGCTGCCGGGGATTGCGGAGGAAATGTCTCGTAGAGCTGAAACGAGAGGATCGCATTTCTCACGACGGAGAAACCAAGCAAGACGACTGCTCGCTCCACAGTGATCACTTCACCGCGCAAACCCAGATCTGCACGACGAACCATTCGCAGCAAAGCGGCGGTGAGCGATGCATCCGATTCCACAATACGTACCACATCCTTGGCTGATGTCGAGGTTGACGTGGTAACTTCGAGAAGTTTAAGCGCGACATGGGGCAAGGTTGGCAATGAACTGAGTTGCCCAAGAATCAGTTCCACCCTTTCGTTGCGCGAAGAAGGCTGCGCCGGCGCTGCGGATGCACGGCTGGACATGGCTTCACCTTTCACACTTGGGCGTGATGCAAGCGAGTCGTTTGTCAATTCAGATTCAGCAGCTCGCAAATCTTCCCAATGACAGTGTTGATATCGAACGGTTTGCGAATGAACTCATCCACACCCGCGTCCCGAAGTTCTTGAATTTCGTCAGGGTCCGCAACGCCCGAGATGGCGATGACGCGCATATGCTCGAACTTCGAGTTTTTCCGGACCGTGCGGCAAACTGCCGTCCCGTTGATATCTGGAAGCTTGTAGTCCAAGATCAAGATGTCGGGGCGGAATCGCTCGGTCGCGATGCCTGCGTCATAGCCCGTCTGGGCCGTTTCTACTTCGAATCGGCCATCCCGCTCCAACAGTTCGGTAAACATCTCAATAATCGGGAGATCGTCGTCGACAACCAGCACCTTTTTCAGTCCACTTTCAAGCTTATCAGGTGGGATTTCATTGGCCTTCATAAAGTTGAGGAGGGATTCAAGGGGAATGCGGCGAAATTTCGAACCGGGCACACGGAATCCTTTAAGACGTCCACTGTCGAAACAACGGATAACGGTTTGTTGACTGATGTTGCATATTTGAGCAACTTCGCCAGTAGTGAAGACGGTCTTGCGCTCAATACTCTTCATGTCGGAATCTCCCGTGCGACATCCTTGCCAATGTTGCCCTCATACCTTGTCCATACCCCCCAACTTATCTATACGGTACAAGCTGAATCCGTATCTAGTCAAGAAAAAAAGTCCGGATAACAATGGTGGCAAGGGCAGGATGGATAGAATTGGTGGCTAGGCTAACTAGCGGGCCGGAGGGACCGCTTCCCAGATGCATAAACCCACAAGATCGTTAAGTCCGCTGGATTAATGCCGCTTATTCGAGATGCTTGCCCCAACGTTTTGGGAGCGACACGCGCGAGTTTCTCGCGCGCTTCGAGGCGTAATTCCGGCATGGCTGCATAATCGATAGATTCGGGGATCGTCATGGACTCAAGCTTGCGAAATCGTTCGATCTGAAGGTTTTGACGGTGAAGGTAGCCTGTGTATTTGGATTCAACAAGGAATTGCCCAAGCGTACTGACACAGAACGGCGAATACGTTGACCAATCGAAAAAACCAGAATCATTTCCTCCTAAGCAGCCAGCAAGTATTTCTATAGAGGCCTCGGGGCGACGTGCCCAATTGGTGACTGGAACTGCGTCGATGGAACATTCTGTGCAGGCCTGTGCCAGTCGTTTTTGCTCAGCTTGCTTGGTTTCAAAAGTTCGCCACCTCACATCATCAACCAAACCCAGCAATCGCCCCAACGGCGTCAGTCGCTGGTCAGCATTGTCGCTACGAAGCATCAGTCGGTACTCCGCCCGCGAGGTGAACATTCGATAAGGTTCGAGGTGCGGCTTGGTGATGAGGTCATCGATCATGACGCCAATGTAAGCTTCATCGCGTTTCAGAATAACCGGTTCACAACCGGTCACAGATCGAGCTGCATTGACACCGGCTATCAATCCCTGTCCCGCCGCCTCTTCGTACCCGCTTGTACCGTTGATTTGGCCGGCGAGATACAGCCCCTTCACTCGTTTGGTCTCTAATGAAAAATCCGTTTGATGTGTGGGAACCCAGTCATATTCAATCGCGTAACCGTATTGGACAATGTCTGCCTCCTCCAGACCTGGAATCGCTTTGACGAAGATATCCTGTACGTCACGCGGCAGGGATGTGGGAATACCATTGCAGTAAACACGCTCATCGTCATAGCCTTCCGGCTCGAGAAAGACCTGATGCCTGGGTTTATCGGCGAAGCGAACAATTTTATCTTCGATGCTTGGGCAATAGCGCGGACCGGTCGACTCGATTTGGCCCGAGTACATGGGAGCTCGGTGCAGATTGGCTTTGATATGTCCGTGGGCCTGCGGGTTGGTGTAGGTAATCCAGCAGCACACCTGCGATTGCAGCAAAGCGTCGGTCATAAAAGAAAACGGTGTGGGGTACTCGTCACCGGGCTGAGTTTCGCAAACATCATAGTTAATGGAATCGCGATGGACTCGCGGCGGTGTGCCTGTCTTTAGCCTGCCCATCTCGAATCCAAAATTGAGCAGGGCCTTGCTCACGCCAATGGCAGATGGTTCGCCGCATCGCCCCCCCTCCGTCTTGCGCTCACCACAGTGCATCAAGCCTCTAAGAAAGGTACCGGTGGTAAGGATCACAACGTCACTATGGATCAGTCGACCATCTTGAAGCACGACACCGGTAATTCGCTGTTCGTGTCCATCTGAAATATCCGGCTTGACCCGAATATCCTCCACCGAGCCTTCGATAATAGTAAGATTCGGCGTCTTGACGAGAAGTGACTGGACCGCCAACGCGTACAGCTTGCGGTCTGCCTGAGCGCGCGGCGCTTGGACGGCAGGTCCTTTGCGAAGGTTAAGTGTGCGGAACTGGATACCGCCTGCGTCGCTAGCGATTCCCATCAGTCCACCTAGGGCATCGATTTCTCTGACGATCTGTCCCTTACCGAGTCCACCGATCGAAGGATTGCAGGACATTCGGCCTATCGCCGCGGGGTCCATGGTTACAAGCGCGGTAGAAACGCCAAGACGTGCAGCGGCATGAGCTGCCTCGGTGCCGGCGTGCCCTCCCCCTACTACGATGATGTCAAATCGTTCACTCATTTCTCTTCGCCCGTCTGTCAAGCGAGAATCATACCACAATACAGTGAAACGCAAGCGCCGATAAGATGTGTGCGCTTCGAATGGGACAAGCGAGGAAGGTTCTGGCTTTCGGAAGATCGACATCGCCTAGAGCAAGCTCTAGCCAGGTGTAGCATCCAGTATCGTGTTTGGTACTACCGGAAAGTCGACATTGAACGCTACGTTTGGATTGAAACTGCTATAAGGTTGTACTGCTTCCAATGGCGTTTATGTCATGGATTTCCACTTTCGTGGCAATGACAAGATGGAAGCGACAGGCGAGCGTAAGGGGAACAAGTGAGTGGCGTTCGCTCAGGTACTGCTGGAAGCAGCAACACCGGGCGAGGTGCGGGCATTACGCCGGCATGTCATCAGCCCTGCGCACTCGACGGGCAATGAGTTCACAAGCTTTGCCCGCGATGTATTCGGCGGAGAGTCCGAAAGCACGTACGAGTTCCCAAGGGGCGCCGGACGCTCCGAAAGTATCTTGAACGCCAATCATATCGAAAATGAGCGGCTTGCCGATTGAAGCTTGCAACAACGTTGCGGCGATCAGATTGCCAAGACCGCCGACCTGATGTTCTTCCGCGGTCAAGACATTCACACACTCTCGTCCCGCCGCATGAACCGCCTTCACATCCAACGGTTTGATTGTGTGCAGGTTGAGCACACGAGTTTCGATGCCAAACTCCTCTTTAAGAATCCACGCAGCTCTCATGGACTCCGCCAATTCCGGCCCATTGCTGATAATAGCGATGTCCTCGCGTTCATTTTGATACTCATCCGCAGCAATGACTTCGAATGCATCGATAAACCGTTCCGTCTCACCGCGATAGCGAACGACATTCGCCTTGCCAAACGTAAGGGGATCGGATTCGTGAGTGACGATAGGTGTTGCTTCGCGGGCAAACCGAATGTAGCAAGGGCCATTTACATCG
>JANQHN010000167.1 GCA_028282665.1 Phycisphaerae bacterium
GGCTTCGAGAGCGGAGTCGGGCGAAACCTATTCCGACTTGAATTGCTTCACGCATTTGCGTGGACTGGGATAAGCTCCAGAAAATTGATGCTGCGCTTCTGCAATCAGTTTGCAGGTTGGGATTAGCCGTGATCCCAACCGCCGCTACCAGTTCACCGTTCGCTATCGGATAAAGACTGTGTCGTTTCTTGCTGCGCGTGTGAAGCTTTCGTAAAGCTCCCCGCAAACACGTGGTTTTCCTTCGTCAAGCTGGGTAAACTGAGGCCTAATCGTTGCACGCCGTGCGAATGCCCCAGTTCGCGCACAAAGTTGAAGGGGAACTCTTGTACAAACCTGAAGGGGGATATTAAAGATGCAAACCAAGTTTGTCGCATTGCTACTCGCTTTGATTTTTGCAACCGCCGGATCGGCCCAGCCGACTGCAATTTTCTCGTCCTTTGGTGATCTTTCGGTCGTTCCCGGCACGAACCAGGTGTTTGATCGGTTCGATCGCCCCGTCCGAAGTCCGGATGGGCGATACTGGTTTATGCTCGCGCGCAACACGGGCGACACCACTACCGACGCGATGTTCCTATCAGGACAGGGTGCGGTCGGAACGCTCGAATGGTGGGAAGGCACAACTCCTGTGATCGAAAACCGTACCGCGTCAAGCAGCGATCGATACGTGGCGATTAACAACTCCGGTCAATGGGTTGCACTCGCCAATTTGGTCGGCAGCACATCCGATGATGAGCTTGTTTTCGGCGGGTCGGTTGGCGGCAGTGGTCAGTATATCGTGTACGCTCGCGAGGGTCGAGAAACCGGCGACGGTACACCGGGCCAAACGTACGCCGTTTCCAGTTATGCGCCCAATATCTCCACAGATGGTACGGTGTCGTTCGGTTTTACGCTCGCGGGTTTCCCGAGTGGTTCGGACTTGCACTATTACACGAACAACGGCGACACGCTTGTCGTCAACGAAGCCGGTCCGGGACCGCAAGGGCAAGCGGGCGGTGATGATGCTCCGTGGGACAATGGTTTTTCGTCTAATTCATTCCAGGTTACAGGCAACCAGCAGCATTGGCTGATTCGCGGCAAGCTGGATAACGGCACGACGAATACGGATGACGTCCTTGTAGTGAACAATCAAGTTGTCGTGCAGGAGGGTTCCGGCTTGGATGGTGCCGGTCCAGTCGGTTTCATCACGGGCGATCAGAACATGTTGACGGAGAACGGCGACTGGTTCCTGCGCGGTCGATTGGCGGACGGCAGTGGTTTCGCCGCCCGTAGCGGACAAATCCTGGCTAAGGATAGCGATCCGATTCAGGGACTGCCCGGTGAACATTGGGATGGTTCGCTTTGGACCTCGAGCAGTGCGACGACCTTCTTTGTCGCCGTGGGCAACAACAACGGCGACTACGTGCTGGGTGGATACACGGATCACGTTGATCCCGACCTCGCGGGAGTTTGGATTTACAACGGCGAGCCGTTCATGCGGCTGGGCGATCAAGTCGACATCGACGCGGACGGCCAGTTGGACGACGCGTACATCTACGTATCGAGCTTTACGAGCGCGAGCCCGAAGGCGCTTGGCGGTTTTTTGACGGACGACGGATGGTTCTACTTCACGGCCGATCTGGAGAATGCGGCGGAGGAGGACCTGGGCGAAGCTTTTCTGCGCATCCGTGTGGCCGGTGATTGTCCATTCGATCTGGACGACAACGGTGCGATTGGCCCAGGCGATGTGGGTGTGGTCAAAAACAGCTTCGGATGTGACATAAACCAGCCGACGTGCGCAGCGCTGGATTTCGATAACAACGGTGCGGTTGGTCCGGGTGATGTAGGCGCAGTGAAGAACGAATTCGGTCCGTGCCCGTAAACGCAGTGGTGAACGACATGCGATAACGCAAACTCCCCTCGATGCCGAGTCATTTCGGCGTTGGGGGGAGTTTCACTCATGGTGGCAGCGACAATCTGGAGACATACGTATGTTGCGCAAATTGAGTCGGATCATTTCAGCGGCGCTGGCGGCGGTATTAAGTGCAACTACCAGTCTAAATGCGGTCGAGTACACTTTTGCAAACATCGCCGATTCCTCAGACTCCAGGTTCACAGAAGGTTTTCTAGCTTTCGGATATGGTCGGCATCCCGGTAGCCACATCGCATTGAATGACTTCGGCGAGGTTGCGTTCTTCGCGAATTTGTCGGGCGTTTATCGCGCGGATCGGTATACCACGGTTCCCATCGCCACGATTCAGCAGGGGTTTACCTCCTGGGTCGTGTATGGGCCGGTTGGTGCGCTCTCGATCAACAATCATGGGCAAGTCTCGTTTATCGGCGGCACGCACATCAACGGATTGGAGCCGACGTACGGAGTGTGGATCAGCAATGGTCCGGTGAGGACGCTGATTACGGAAGCGGGCAACCCCGGCCTCCCGAGCGTACAAAGCTACACGCCGATCAATAGACACGGTGAGGTTGCGTTTACGAAGCGGATCGGTGATGGGCCGTTTACGGGAATGTACCTAGGCGATGGAGAATCGAATGTGCAGTATTTCGAAAGTGGATCTGGGAGTACGGAGTTTGACCGGTTTCACATTCGGTCTCTTAATGATCATGGGGGCATTACGTTTTTCGGACAATTGTCGCCGTTTTTCACGGAGTACTGGACATTCGTAGGTGTCGGACCCGGACTTGTCGAACTCGTTGCACAAGCGGGTTTCCATTTCGAACATCTGACACCTTTCGATCCGGTACACGGCCCGGCGACGGAGTTGGAGACGCTAACCATAAACTATTATGGGGAAGTCGCATTTTGGGCGTTGTCCTTTGGTGGGGAAGAGGGGTACTTCCGTGGCAGTTCCGGCAACTATTCAAACATTGCAACCGAGTCGGATGGCTTCTCTAGCTTCGGGCATTGGGTCGATGATTCTCATACCGTTATCTTGAGGACCGGCTACAAGGCCGCTTTTCTCGCCGAGACCACTGCAGGCGTGCAAGGTATCTTTCATTCGGATGATCTAACGATCCCCATCATTGCGATCGGTGACGAGTTGTTTGGGAGTACGGTGCTTCAACTAATCCTTGGGCACGAGGGATTCAACAACCTGGGGCAAGTCGCATTTCACGCGCAGCTTGCCGATGGGCGGCAGGTGATTGCGCGGGCAGACCCCGTAGGCATGCCTTGTTATCTCGATTTGGATCACAACGGAACCATTGGTCCGGGAGATGTGGGCTTTTTGAAGGACAACTTCGGGTGCGACGCTACCATCCCGGCTTGCGCGAGGTATGATTTCGATGAAAACGGCGCGGTCGGTCCAGGGGATGTGGGCTATGTGAAGAATCGGTTCGGGCTTTGCCCGTGACCGAAGCAACACGCAATGACGGATCATCGACGCAAATAGGGAAGCTGGCGTTTTTAGGCTGCGTTTCAACGGTGAATTGGCGTTGCGGGCGACGTAGGGTTCCGTTCATTCTTCATCGACAGTGAAGCTGTGCCCTATGGCACGCCATGCCAAATCAACATCCCAGCCCGTTCGATCTAGCACCCATTGTATATAGGTGTTGCTGTTGGGGCCCGGGAAAGCGGTGTACTCGTGTCGGTATGGGTATTCCGGTGATGCTTCCTGAATGAAGGCCGCCACTTTCTCAGCTTGCGGTCCGGACAGTTCCGCGATGATGTATGTGCCACCCGCTCCCACGTCTCCAGTCGGCTCCATGAGGTTAAGGCGTACATGACCGTGCGGCCCGCCGGGGCTTTGCCACAGCTCCCAGCGATGAAAGTGGGGGTCGTCTGTTTGCTTGATCACGTACCAGCAATGGATTGCGAATGGCACGTAGGGAATGGGCGCGGCATAGAGCCGAACGAAAGCCTCATTTCTTTGGGCATGATATTCGAGTGGCTCGTAGTTCGCCTGAGAAGGAACGCAGGAAGACGCGGCGAACTGTAGAATGAACAACAAATTGGCGAGTATGATGAATTTGGCCATGCTGCTACTTTTCGTTGTTTTGGTAGGCATCCAAGGCCGCAGGGAACGGCGCTAGCGCACGCTCGAAAATGCCCAACGAGTAGGCGATGGTTAGTCCGTAATTGGTAATCGGTACGCCAGCCCGGCGGCAGACCAGGATACGAGAAAGCATCTCTCGGCGATTGGAGACGCATGCGCCGCAGTGTACGACAAGCTTGTAGGTGGATAGGTTGTCGGGGAAATCATGACCGGAGTAAGTTGTGAAATTGAGTTTTCCGCCGACGTATTGCGTGAGCCAGCGTGGTATCTTTACCCGGCCTATGTCATCAGCAATGGGGTGGTGGGAACAGGATTCCGCCACCAGCACGCGGTCGTTGGGTTCTAATTTATCGATGGCTGCCGCGCCGCGCACCAGTTCGGTCAGGTCGCCTTTGAATCTTGCGAAGAGAATGGAAAACGAGGTCATGAGGATTTCAGGAGGTGTGTCGGCGGCGACTTTAAGAAACGCCTGTGAATCGGTCACGACCAGGGCGGGCGGGCGGTTCAGGCGGTTCAATGCGTCACGCAATTCGCGTTCTTTGACCACCATGCTGTAAGCGTCGTGATCGAGTAGGTCGCGCAGGGTTTGCACTTGTGGCAGGATGAGCCTTCCTTTGGGGGCTTCCTTATCGATTGGCACGACGAGCACCACCATATCGCCTGGCGCGATTAGGTCGCCGATGATCGAGGGTGTGTTGATGAAATCCTCCGGCGCGGATTGCACCAGTGCTTCCCGCAGATCCAATAAGCCTTTGCCTTGCGAAGCAACCGTCGCAACGTGTTTGATTCTCCGTTGATCAAGCTGTTCAATGACTTTCGGCTCCGGTTTACCAAGGTCGGATTTATTGAAGACGACGATTGCGGGGATTTCTCGTGAGGCCAGTTCTTCGAGGATGGTATCTTCGAACGCGTTCCATTCGCCCGACTCGGTCACGACCACACCAACATCCGTGCGGTCGAGCGCTCGCTTGGTCTTTTCCACACGCTGTCCGCCGAGTACGCCTTCGTCGTCAATCCCTGCCGTGTCGATGAAAAGAACTGGTCCGATGGGCAGCAATTCCATCGGTTTTTCGACGGGATCAGTCGTTGTCCCCGCCACATCCGAGACGATGGATACCGCCTGTTTGGTGAGGGCGTTGAGTAAGGAGCTTTTACCGGCGTTTCGACGCCCCAAGATTGCGATATGCAGGCGCATGCCGCGTGGTGTGGCTTGCATCAGTTCTTTCCCTTCCGAGGTGTGCCAAGTCGTGTCACAGATTCTGCGCTGGTGAGTCGATCGAATTCATCGGATGCTAGCAGGCCTTGTCCGATGATGATGTCTTTGATTGAATCGCCGGAGTTGGTTGCTTCGTCCGCGATGCGCTCGAGTGCATCGTAGGGAATGCGGCCGATAAGGGCTGTGAGAGTGGCGGTGCTGTTTTCGACATGTTGCCGACAACGTGCCTGGTTAGCTTGCATGTTCTCAACGCAATGTGTGCGAAGGATGTGACAGGCGCGCGTTAGTAAATTAAGGCTTTCGAGCAGTTTGTCGGCAATGAGCGGGGCGAAAGCGTTGAGCTCTAGATTGCCCATTGCTGATGCTGTAGCGATGGTTTGGTCATTACCCAGCACTGCAATCGCTGCCTGGGAGATCGCTTCAGGAATGACGGGATTGACCTTGCTGGGCATGATGGATGATCCCGCTTGCAGTTTGGGCAATACGATTTCGCCGAGTCCTCCTTCCGGACCTGACGCCATGATTCGCAGATCCGTGGCAATTTTCAGTAAATTGACTGCGTGGGCTTTGAGTATGCCGCTCACTTCGACGAACACATCGTAGTTCTGCGTCGTGTCGATGAGATTTTCTGCGCGGGCGAGATTCATGTTGGTGATCGCGCGAAGTTCGTCCACAACACGAAAGATGTAATCACGTGGAGCGCCCAGGCCGGTACCGATCGCGGTTCCGCCGAGGTTCGCCACGCGTAGTCGTTCCACGCATTTGTACATACGCCATCGATCGCGCGCGATCGCTTCCGCGTAAGCGGACATCTCTCGGCCTAGTGTTGTGAGCACCGCGTCTTGAAGTTGCGTTCGACCGATTTTGACGACATGGGCGAACGCTTGTTCTTTTGCTTGAAATGCTTCCTGCAAGGCGACAATTTCGGGCTCAAGCTGTTGAATGAGGTCGATGGCGGCGACACGGATGGCGGTTGGGAACGTGTCGTTCGTTGACTGGTGCAGATTCACGTGGGCGAGTGGATCAACGGTTTCGTAATCACCGGGTGACTTGCCCAATAGCTCCAAGGCACGATTGGCGAGGACCTCGTTGACGTTCATGTTGAGCGACGTTCCCGCTCCACCCTGAAGCGCGTCGACGAGGATGTGTTCGTCGAGTTTACCGCGCATCATCTCTTCACAGGCTTGTTCGATTGCTTGCCCTACTTTGGCACCCAAATCATTGAGAGTGCGGTTCGTTCGGGTACATGCGAGCTTGACCGCGCCGTAGGCATGGATCAGGGTGGGATTAACTCGGCGATGGGATAGCGGGAAGTTCTCGATCGCACGCGCCGTATGAACGCCATACAATGCGTCGGCGGTTAGTCCGCATTCGCCGAGGGAATCTCGTTCGATGCGTTGATTGTTCTTGTTGGCCATGCTTGTCCATCGGCAAAGACGTATGTACACCGCTGCGCACATCCGGGCGTTTCAACAGAGGATTCTAATCCGATCGCCGATGCCTGAAAATCAGACGCTCAAGAGGTTCAAAAAAAAGCCCCCGTTTCCGCTTGTGAAACGAGGGCAATCGGTCTCTCCGGCAGATTTTCAGTTAGATGGAGTTTATTCCTTCTTGTAACGATCCAGGAATTCTTTGCGGGCTCGCTCGCGTTTGGCTTGTTGCTCCGGGTCCATTTTGCCCAGGTACCAGCGATGATTTTCCGAATTGAGTACTTCGTCGAGCTTTGCTTGCAGTTTCTTCGCGGCTTCGATTTTGGTTTCATCACCTGACGCGAGACCGTCCTTGATCAGGTGTTCGAGTTCGGGAATGTACTTGGTGTAGAAATGCTTCGCGACCTCGTACGTGCCATGCCAGTGCGTGTAGTCCGGTCCCATCATCGAGGCGCCGTGGCGGGCCCTTCGCCCTTCGTGATGCCAAATCTCGAACCAAGTGAAGTCGATTTTATTTGCAAATTTGGTCGGTTTTTTGAGCGGGGTCGCGAGATTGTAAAGTTCGAGCCCCGGTTTGGCGAATTTTTCGTGATACAATTCGATGAGTCCGTCGTATTGCACGTAGAAGTTATCCACCCAGTCATTGCTATGGCAGTTAAAGCAGACATCCTTCATGCTGGCGCGGCGGGTCTGCCAGTCTACTTCCGCACCGGGAAGCCCCATTTTCCGGTCGGAGATTTCCGGTCGAACGCTGATGGCGGGGCGATTGTTCCAGCTGATACGCATGCCGATATCGTGACTGACGGGCTGGTTCTTGGTCGCGCTCATGTGACAGGTTGCGCAGGTGGGCGCGTGATAATAGTCCTCGCCGACGATCCATTTGGCGGAGTCCATGTTCAGATCGTCTTTGTGGGCGAGAAATGCGATGCCGTGTTTGGATTCGTAATAGATTTCCTTTTGCGGGTGGTCGGGACCCATGTGGCATTTGCCACAGTTGTCCGGGTTGCGGGCTTGTTCGGCGGAGAACGCGTGGCGGGAATGGCAGGCAGAACATGAGCCCTCCGAGCCGTCCGGGTTGATTCGGCCAATGCCCGTATTGGGCCAAGTTGCGGGATCGAGTTTGCCGCCTTCGAGCACTTTGATTTGCGAACCGTGGCATTGCCAACAACCGGACACCGCAGAGGCAGCGTTACCGTGCTGGAATCCGGGCGTGATCAAAGCCATGTTGCCTTCAACGACTTCTGCAAGGCGATTGTCCAGCGAACCTAGGATACGACCGCCCTTGGAGTGATGCGAACGGGCGAATTCCGTCGCTTCCTTTTCGTGGCATTTGGCGCAGTCCTTGGGTGAGACAATCGTGGCGATCCAGGTCCCTTCGTGATTGTAGGCGTCGACCTCTTCTTCTTTTGCGGCATGACACTCGTAGCACCCGACGTTGGCGCGGTAGTGTTTGCTGCTGCCCCACTGCTGATAAATGCCGTGATCTTCGACTTTGTGACAGCGGATGCACTCCTTGCTCTCCGCGGATAATTCCGGCAGGCCCCAAGGGCTGGCGAATGCGGGGGCAGTGAGAAGTAGAGTCAAGCCTGTGACGAGAATCGATTGGCGGTTCATATCGATGGGCTCCTTAGAGAAGAACGCGTTGTCGGGTTCGGTGATCGATCAGGCTTTCGCATTTGCGGAAGCGCTTGTTTCATGCGTTAACTCGCCAGCCAATACGGGCACGGCGATGCGTACAAACACGGTGTAAAGAAGCAAACCCACCGCCCAGATGCCCAGGCAGATGAGCATTTCGTTGGTCGTAGGGAAGTACTCAACGATTTCGCCAAGTGGCGTGGGGATGAAAGCGGGGACGATCAGACCCATGCCTTTTTCAATCCAGATGCCTGCAATCGCGAGCACGCACGCGATATTGAGGTATCGCAGGCTACGCGAGGCGGGCAGTACGAGAATGAGGGTGGCGATGGCGTTCATGATGAGTGCGGTCCAGATCCAGGGCACCAGGGCGTTTTTGCCGTGCAGTCCGAAGAAGAGGTACTGCGCGGACGCGATGTGCGCGGAGTCCGTGTAGAATTCGGTGAACAGCTCGCACACCAACAGGAAAATGTTGATGATCATCGCGACCTGCATGATTCGTCGAAGAGTGAGCAGGGCGTCGTGACTGACGTGGTGATTTGTGAAATGGCGGACGACCTGCAGGG
>JANQHN010000195.1 GCA_028282665.1 Phycisphaerae bacterium
TCAGGTCCCGTTGGATCGGCGCGAGTGGCCTTAAAATTGTCCGAACCTGTCTCATATGTTTCAAATGCCACTTCTGCCGCATCCCGGTCGAATTGAACCGATTGATGTAAAGTAGCGACATCTCCAAGCAGACTGGAAAAAGATCAGCAATTTTGATTACAATACTCCTGCCCTCCGGGCCGGAAGAGCATTTGAATCGCAAATCAAATGGGGCGGAGTTTGCACCTTGAGCCAACAAAGCAAGGCTGGTCTTTATCTACATGTCCCGTTTTGCCCGAGCAAGTGCGGATACTGTGATTTCTTCTCTGTTTCCGTTGAAGAATCTGACGCAACGGGTTTTGCACAGCACCTTGAAGCAGAATTGCAATTACGACTTCGCAGTTGGTCGGGGGGCTTTAGGACTGCCTTTATCGGTGGTGGAACTCCGACAATGCTGCCACCTGATGAAATTGCCCATCTTCTCACACAGATACAAAAGGTAACAGCGGATGATGAGTTGCTCGAGTTTACGATTGAGGCCAATCCCGGCACCGTGGATGTCGAGAAAGCCAAGGTGTTCGTATCAGGCGGTGTGGATCGCGTTTCTTTGGGAGGGCAGTCGTTTTTTCCGCAGGAGTTGAAAGCTTTGGATCGCCAACATGGCCCCGAAGAAATTTCGCAGGCTATCCAACTGCTCCGTGACCAGGGAATTCGTCGCGTTAACTTGGATTTGATCTTCGGCATCCCCGGTCAAACAATGGACAGCTGGCGTGAATCATTGAATCGCGCGATCGATCTGGGTGTCGATCATCTGTCTTGTTACGCGTTGACTTACGAGGCCGGCACGCGGCTGACAGCCGCCCGCGACGCCGGGCGTATAGCGCCCTGTGGAGAATCGAATGAGGCTGACATGTATCTTATGATGCTCGACGTACTTAGCGACGCAGGCTACGAGCAATACGAAATCAGCAATTTCGCCAAGCCCAACGAACAATGTCAACACAACCTGATTTACTGGAATAACGGACCGTATGTGGGCGTTGGGCCGTCTGCGGCGGGCTGTTTCAATGACCGGCGGTATCGCAATGTCGAATCGATTAACGCTTACGTCAAAAAAGTCGACGATGGCGTCCTGCCTGAGGCGGAATCCGAAAATCTGGATCGCGAGACGATTATCACTGAAATGGTGATGATGCAGCTTCGCACAACACGAGGTCTATCTTTGGACGCCTTCCGCGATCGGGTCGGTTCGGATCCGCTCGTACGGTTTGCTCCAGTGATCTCGAAATTGACCTGCCTGCAACTCATCCGCGCGAACGATTCGCACATTGCGCTCACCCGCTCGGGGTTGATGGTTGCGGATTCGATTATGGCGGATCTACTCGCGGCCCGTATTGCATAGAAACCGGCTCGATACACCCACCCGTATGCTCAACCTCGACGCGGGCTATTCGTTGAAATTATCCTGAAACCGTTTGAAGTCCGACAGGTCCACCTCACCGTCCTGGTTATCGTCAAAACATCGACAACCGACAGGCAAATAGGCATCAGGTCCTGTCATGCATTGAGTGAACTCGTAGAAATCGCCGATAGTAACCTGGCCGTCGCCGTCGATGTCACCAAATGGAGTGAGGCAGGAGCAGGTATCCGTGCAAAGATCACGCGCGAGAATCGCGCACTGATTATCCCAAAGCGTGTTGCAGCAGTAAGCATCGCGCGCACAAACGGTCCCACAACAGGTGTCGTTGTTGCATCCGCCACTACCGCCTTGCTGGCAACAATCATTATCGTTGGCCGGGCAGGGCGGGATAACCGGTTCGCACTGGCAACGATCGAAACACTCGAACTGGGCGAACTGTACGCACCAGGGGAACCAAGCAGCCGTACAGCAAAGTGAATCGAACGAGCATACGCAGTCCATGCACTCAAAATTGTCACAACCCGGTGCGTCGAAGTTGACCTCGCAACAACTTTCCACCTGCCCTTGGCATTCACACTGATCGCTTCCCCGTGCTTGCTGAGCACACAGCGAATCCCACTCAACCAAACAGCAGTAAGAATCGGGAGGATCCAGGGGATCTCCCGGCGTGCCGAGGCAGATACTGCGGCAACAGGTCGAATCCTCATCGCAGAACGGCGAACCATTCTCCTCACAACAACGCCCGGTTCCGGGCTCATCGCATCCGTCCACGATATACTTGCAAGTCTCCCCGCAAAGCTGGATGGCTAAGTTCGTACAGTCCGCGTTGCCGAATACCGGATCGCCCCACGAGACCTCACAGCAAGCAGGCAACTCCGCACAGACCGCCGCTTCACACGTTGGATCATCGCAGCCGGGCGTGTTGCGGATTTCGCAACAATTGCTTGTGCGAAGCTCGGTGCTGACGGGAACTTCGATTTGGTCATATTCCGACTCTGGGGAAAAGCGCGGCTCGAACACCGGCGCCTGCGCAAGAGCCGTGCCTCCAACAGCCAACAAACCTATCAGCGCCATCGCTCTTACCGTCTTCATTACTGATACTCCGTTTCGTTTCATGACTGCTCGTTAGAGCAGGTTCCAGCCTGATGCAACACCCGACACTGGATATCCCACTGAAAAGAAATCATGTGCGGATACTACAGTTTGGATTGAAAGCGCTACCGTAAATCCCTTTTCAATCGGCACGGTTCTTTGCTCGTTGTCTTTTGCGACGCCACAGGCCCATTGCGCCCAGCGTAATCAGACACGATGCAGTCGAAGGTTCCGGCACTATCGCTAAGTCGAATACTATGTCCGAATCACCCGCCGTCGAACCCTGGGCGAATGACCGGTTGGCCGAGCTTCGAACCAGCATACTGAGGGCATAAGGAATACCCGGATTTAGCGCAACTTCTTCATCAAAAACCATTGCGCCGTCTGTAGTCTGAGCGATGATGGTGGCGGGACCGGGCGTCAAATCCAGAAGAATCAATTCTGCAAGACCCGAAAAGCCCGCCCCCGAATCGGTAACTTCAATACTGCCGGTAGCGATCAGCGTCATCGGCGAATCCACTTCGAAATTCACCTCAAAACTTGACTGTCCGAACGCATCCGCCAATGCGGTGCCGTTACTTAATGCAGATGCGGAACTGAACAACGTTCCGACGTACGTTCCCGTGTCGATGGTCGTGTTTTGACCCGCCCCCGAACTGCCGAAGATCTCCCCACCCGGAACCTCTGCGAATGTATTCAAAACGTCGAACCACTGTCCGTCGCTGATGTTCACAATGTCGTCGGGGTCGTCGACGATCGGATCGGCCGGTGAGCCCGCAGTCGAATCTCCGGACAGCGTGCGGGTGAACGATGTCTCAATAAGCCCGCCGTGAGCGGCTTGCAGCACCATGCCAAACGCGCATGCAATCATCACCTTTGTGGATAGTCTCCTCATGACGAAATTTCCCCTCACTAGGAACGGTCTGTAAGATCTGAATACGATCTTATCCTAGCACAATCCCGGCGTCGGAATCCAGTGCATGGTCGCAGATCGTACAGGACGTAAGGCGACGTGAATTGGGATAGAAACAAAGTCAAACCTAAAGTACGGATTGCATGATACTGCTCATCGATAATTACGATTCGTTCACCTACAACCTTGTACAAGCGATTGGAGGATTGGGGTATGCGGATCGGTTGCGCGTGGTGCGCAACGATGCGATGACGGTTGACGAATTGTGTGCCCTTTCCCCGATACAGGCGATCATTTCGCCGGGTCCGGGCAGGCCTGACGAAGCGGGCGTAAGCATCGAATTGATCAAGCGGCTGGCGGGCAAAGCATCCATCCTTGGCGTATGCCTGGGACACCAGTGCATCGCACGGGCGTTCGGCGGAAATGTGACACAGGCTTCGAGGCTCGTGCACGGCAAAACGAGCACAATCACCCACGACGGCAAGGGGGTATTCGCAGGCGTGCCTTCGTCTTTCCTCGCGACACGGTATCATTCGCTTATCGTCGATAAAGCGACCCTGCCCGATGTGCTCGAGGCCACCGCACGAAGTGAACGCGGCGAACTGATGGCGCTTCGGCACCGAAACCTACCGATCGAGGGCGTGCAGTTTCACCCGGAAAGTTTTATGACGCAGTACGGCGGGCGCATGATCAAAAACTTTCTGCTAAGCGTTACAGGCTAGGGCCAGCTCAAACCAGGTGTCGCGTCCGGTACCGTGTTTCGTGCTGCCGGAAAGTCGACATGGAACGCTACGTTTGGATTGAGCCTGCTATAGAGAGAATCATAAGATACGCTCAGCGCGCGGTGTTCGCCTGTTTCCTGCAACCGTTATTCTGCTTGACTGTTGGCGGCACGCCAGATCAAAATTACAGCTTGAGTGTCACGAGCTTCCAACCGCCGGTTTCTTTGACGAGCGTAAATTCGCCAAGCCTGTTCAGGGATTCCCCTTGCACATCCATCCTTACTTTTACCGTGACGTCGACTCGCCCCTCCCCTGCTCTGTAGATATTGACGGGCCCCTTCTTCGTCACCTGCAACGGCAACGAGCGATTGAATGCAGCCACCATCTGTTGGCGTTTCGCGGCGGCAAGCACGTTAGTGTCCTTGGTAAGCATGGCGGAGAGTGTACCTACTTCGCCTTCGCGAATGCAGGCGAACAGGTGATTCATTATTTCCTTGACAGCGTCCCGGTCTTCTTTTGCCGGCATGCATTCGGGGTACCGGTCATTGCGTGTCTCCGCCTGGAGGATTTTGAGGTCCGGATCGACAGCGACGTGGGCAACCCGGTCCGCCTCGGCAAGAACCACAAGCGGGCTTGCCTTTGAATCCATAACAACCTTTTCACGGGCAATCTCTCGCATCTGGTCGTCGTATGCGACGACTTCGACGGGGGTCGGCGAGACTTGTCCATGATTGACTACGCGGAATTTCGCAAGTG
Organism: Phycisphaerae bacterium; assembly: GCA_028282665.1. GTDB lineage: Bacteria > Planctomycetota > Phycisphaerae > UBA1845 > UBA1845 > JANQHN01. Next base: position 4,883 of record JANQHN010000195.1, read on the forward strand.
ACTTTCCGGCATCTGCAAACTCGATCGCGTAGTCCGGCACGATTGCCTCGTGAAGAAAGCTTCGCCAAAACGGGGTAAGTTTTCGGCCGGCCAGCCGATCCACTCGCTTAATGAAGTCCTCCAGCGTGAAGCGATCGCCCTTGTTCTCCTGCAATAAATCTCTTAATGCTTGCAGGACAATCTTCTCTCCGACTAAGCTCTCCAATTCCCTAAACAGGTAAGCGCCTTTGTAATATGCGACTGCGCGAAAAGCAGGGTTATCCCGTAAACGCAGTTCTTCGGTCAGTTCCATCGGGGCTCCCACACGCGATGCTGCCTGACTGAAATGTTTCCGGTTATCTCGCCACACTTCGCGGGCTGCCTGCTCGCCACGGCTCCGCTCCACAGCCTTAGCACCCAGATAGGTGGCCAATCCTTCCGCCAGCAGCGACGGCGGATTTCCGTGCGGCGCCGCGAGCGAGTTCACCCAACTGTGCGAAAGCTCATGAGCAACGAAATCCAATGTCCCCGACTTATCGATGTTGGATTTATCGAAAGTAGGGTCATGCAACAGCAGGTTGCCCATGGGCCCGTATCCACCGTAGCGCGTCACTGCGACTACGCGGTGCCGTTTCAGCGATGGCGGGGGAAGGAATGACTCGAACGCCGCGTACGCTTCGCTGACCAAGTTTGCCATAGGTTTCGGATCGATGTCTCCTGCGATCGGTGTCCAAATCACCATATCCGTTTGACCTGTGGTGCAGGGTGTTTCCTTGTAACGCCCCCAGAGAATGAATGGTGCTTCTGACCGGTCGGTTCGAAAAGAAAAGGAATGGCGTTTGCCATCACCGTGATCGGCAACAAGATTGCCGCCCGTTAGTGCCTTGTAGCCGCGGGGTACGTTGATGACCATTTCGTATGGAAATTGCTGCCACTCGCGATCGAAGTGCGGATACCATCCCGCCTCCCAAAGAATGAAACCTCGATCGGCGGTGAAACCGACCGGCTTGCGACCTAGGTCGTGATGGGCGTATGAAACCTCGTAGTTGAATGCAAAAGTTGCCGATCCTCCCGGTTTTAAAGGCGGGTTCACATGAGCCGCAATTAGTGCCGCGGCCCGGCCGTCAATTTCACCCCATGTGACGTCCGCTTCGAACGGCTTGCCGTTGAGCTTTGCCTCCATCAGATTCAGGGGATAACGGATATGGATGGGTATGCGCTCCAGCGATTGATCGGTCTTGTTTTCTACGGTGATGACCGCGTTCGCAGATAAGCCGTTCTCGTCCAGCAGCGGTGTGACGTCGAAGGTCGCCCGTGCGACCTCGGCGCAGGGCATCTCTTGAAGTTGGGACAACGCTTCCGAGGCAACCACCCACTCACCGTCACGGCGCGACAGCACACAAGGCGGCAAACCGTGTTTCGTCCGGGAGCCGTCTTTCATGTGAACATCAATATGCCCAAGAAATGTGAACACTTTCTTTGATTGGGCGGCGAGGAGCGGCAGGTGGACCTCCAAACGGTCGAGATCTTCCCTCGTCCATGACTGAACCAGCGAATTCAACGAGCCGCGCCATTCCCTGGCCTCCGCTTCGGGCACGTCGAAGTGCGAAAGGAAGGCGTTGATGTTTTTGGCCGACAGTTCAGCGGTCAATGCCCGCTCGAACTTTTTGATCTCACGCATGGCCGATTGGTAAGTCGCCGCGACGTCCCCATTCGCGCAGGCCGTCACTGACAACATGAAAAAAACGACTACCTGCAGAATTCGCCTTTTTGAATCGCTGGACATTGGTACCCCCCCATTCATTTCGAACATGACCCGCAGAGCATTCAACAGCACCGTGACACAAAGAAGTAGCCCGGACACCATTGCCGTGCATGCCCCGATGCTGAATAGGGACAAACCGGCAATGTGTGCGTGCGTCATCTGCGAATGCCGCAGGTTGTCATTGACCGGGTGCTGGACTTCCTTGCGCTAAGGTTCACCCGGCATCTTACGAACTGACCGTAGATTAAGCATCAATGGATGTCCTTATCCTGTCAACCGCGCGCACGACTCATCCTTCAAGTTTTTACAAAAGCCGCGGCGGAATTGTGTGCAATTGCATCCGTTTGCACGTTTTTCTCCGCTCGAAGCGGTCGAAGGAGGGAAATAAGCGTGCGTGCCGAAGGGGGTGAGAAGATCATCATGCGCGATGAAAACGTTTGGCGGCAAGAGCCCGGAAACGGTGTCACTCGTTCGGCGAAACGGCAGGCTGCCTGGTCGACACTGCGGGATTGACCGGCTTGCTTTGGCAACTCACAAAGTCTAACGCGACAAGCAGCGTCGCCAGCGCCACCAGCATCGTCAGCGCGGCGATCCAGACACGGCGTTTTTGTAGCTCAACCTGCTTTTCCGCCGCCGCGGCTGAACGCTCAGCCGGCGTCATCGTCGACGATGTACCTGCTGGGTGAGCGTCGGGCGCTGTGCTTTGCGGTACGGTTTCGACGCTTTTGAGAGCCTTTTTCTCTTCTTTAGCTTTTTTCTTTTCCGCTTTCCTGATCGACTTCGCCGTCTTGTCCGCCGCTTTTTCCAGGGCTTTGTTCGGCTCTTTTTGCCCGTCCGCATCGCGGTTACTCGCCGCACCCTCTATGTCGTTTTTGGGGGAATTTTCGCCGCTCACTGTCCATACCTCCGATTTCCCAACATCTCAAACGGTACCGTGCGCTTACAGCGCCCCCTCTGCAAATCTCATTTACCGATGCAAAAATTCGCGAACACGTGGCTTAAAAGATCTTCCGTAGTCACCTCGCCCGTCACCATGCCGATCGCCTCCAAAGCTTCTCGCAATTCAAAGGCGACAAGGTCGGCGCAGTCCACCGTCTCCACCGCTTCGTCTGCCAGTTGTATTCCTTTAGCCAAAAACGCGCTCGCAGACTCGATCGCCTCGCGTTGACGTTCGCCCAGCACAACCGCTTCATTCGCAACGCTTACCGGTGAACGCGTCAACGCATCCGCCACGCACCCGCGCAATGAGTCCAGGCCGTCGCCGTACGAAGCGCTGATCGGAACAACGCCCTCCAACGGAATGCCCCACACGCGACTCGCCTCTTTTGCGATTCCGGCGATCTTATCACCT
>JANQHN010000385.1 GCA_028282665.1 Phycisphaerae bacterium
CCCATCTGCAAGGCCCGGCCCCGCAGCAGTTGGAACATGACGAGGCCGGCCACGTCGTCGCCTCGGTCGGCGCGGCCATCGGCCCGGTCGCCTTCTCCAGTCTCGCCGCCACGCGCGACTGGCTCCAGACCGACATGGCCGCCGCCTTCATGCGCGCCTACCGCAAGGCCCGCGCCTGGCTGACCGACACCCCGGCCGCCGAGGTCGCAAGGGCCGAAGCCAGCTTCTTCCCCGACATCGACCCGGATGTCCTCACCGCCACCCTCGCCTTCTACCAAACCCTCGGCTGCTGGTCCCCCCACGTCGAGATCACGCCTGACGCCTACGCCGTCACGGTCGACGTGTTCCTACACGCCGGCCTGATCACGCGGCGGCATCCTTATGAGGCGATTGTGGCGACGCCCCCGGGGTAGTGGACGTCTCAAATATAAATCGCTGATGCAGTCATCCAATGGTCCGCTTGAGCGGCTGAACTAGTATTGCAATGATAGCGACTTTATCCAGATTATTCGGTCCAAACGAAGCAACCGCAGGTGCGAAAACATCCAATTCCCGACGTTGGAATAGCTGAGCGCGCTATACGCAAATCACAAGCCTTATGATTCTCAACTTCGCCTTAAGCTTGCATGCGTTGGGGAATCGGCCACTATCTATGAGATTATCGTGATTCTTCAGCGTGAGAGCGAGTCATCGAGCCATTATGACACCGAGGGATTTTCGAGAGGTTTATGAAGACCCCGGACGCTATTGGGATTTTATTACCCAGGCGAGCGATAGCGAGTTTGAGGGACACCACTTTGACAGAAAGCAAGCGGGAGAAGCCGACAGAAATGCAGCGATCACGAAAAACAAGCTGAGAAACGTTTTTGAATTAGTTGAAAAGACCGTGTCAGCGTTTAGCAACGCCGATGGCGGTTTACTTGTATTGGGGGTTAACAAGACTGGGGAAGCAAAAGGTATCGGTCATCTCAACGAGGAACAACGCGCTGACCTCTTGCATTTAGACAGCATGAAGGGCGGTCTTTTCGATTCGAAGATCTTCACTGCCAAAAGCTTAGATGGCCAAGCCGTAGACATCGCTCTGTTTTGTGTTACTGCCGAAAAAAGAGATTATTGCCGACGCAAGTCAGACGGAGCCGCGTGGATTCGAAAAGGCCCACGGTCTCAACGTCTCGACGATGTTGGTGTGGAGCGTCTAAAGCGCGATAGGAAGATCGTCGATTTCGAACTAATTCACCGAGAAGCCTTCGAAATTCGTGACATCGACCCCGATGTGCTTCAAGAATTTGCTAAGGGCGAAAGCGAACGCAGCTACGATACGAGCAATGAAGAGGTCTTACGTAATGCCGGTGCGCTTAGTGGGCGTGAAGGTTTGCGGGAATGGACGAATGCGGGGCTCTTGTTTTTCGCGTCAAACCCTCAGCGCGTGCTTGGGCAGGCAGCGATCCGCCTACTGCGATTTGATTGTAAATTGGAAGCTCAAGATCAACGTCCAACACCCACCTTTGACCGGACGCTCACAGGACCAATCACTAAGCAAATACGCGACTTCCGGAATTTTGTGACAGAATCTGGACTATTCAAAATCTATCAGACTCGCCTCCCCGAGGGAGGATTTAACGAAGAACCCGAATACCCCTACCTTGCACTCGATGAAGCGATAGTAAACGCCGTGGCTCATCGAGATTATGGGGATCGAGCACTCACAGTATGCGAGAAATATCAAGACGCGTTCGTGGTCAGAAGCCCCGGTCGACTTGTTCAAGATGATTCTTTGCCGGATAGCTTCAGGCTTGCTGACCGACGACTAGAACACTACGCGCGAAACATTAAGCTTGTCACTTGGCTTCGGCAAATGAAGGACGTCCACGGAGCGCCTTATGTGAAGGCAATCCGCGAAGGAACCCGACGAATGCAGGATGAGATGGATCGGTTGGGCCTGCCATCTCCCGAATTCAGGATAACAGACTCCGAAACAATTCTTATTCTTCGAAATGATGACGAACGGCGGTCCGCCAGGCTGACTGGCCTTGCTGATCGTTCGGTGGACTCAGCCGAATTCACCAACCTTTATCGGCTAACTGGACTAGATAGGAGCGGGTCGCCCGAAGACAGCCGCGAGTCACGTCGGGCGTTAATCGCAACTCTCTGCGACAAGCTTGAAGCATCTGGTTGGGCTATAGACCAGATTAGCAAGGGTCGAGCTGTCGCACATCGAAGAGGAGCCTTTTTTCCAACAACGGAGACTCTAAATCGCGTTCTTCGGATCATTCCAGCTTTCGCGTTCTGTGTGCGGAGCTACTTCGGCAGAGACTTCTTGATTGTCGACTACAAGATCTTGGTTCAGAGCGTGCTAACGGCCCAACGCGCTATCGAGCAGTTCGACATTGCCGCTGTCCTCAACAGAAAGGCGTTCGCCGTCATTGATGGCAGGCTCGTACGGGGGCGAGTAGTTGCCTGCGACCAAGTTGATGCAACACTGCGATTGTTCGATAGCGACGCAGAGGAGACTCTTCCGACCAACAAAGTGTATCCAAACCTGTTGCGCGAGCATATCGATGCGCTCGTCAGAAGAACCGCTCCCGACTTCGACCTACCAAAGACCATCAAGAAGGCGGCATTGTCGATGGAGCGGGGTGCCGCGAGAACTCGTGCAAATCGAATCGAAACCATCATCAGTGAGCTAATCCGCGACGTTTTCCCGCTTTCAGTAGGTGGGGACCCTGTCTCGCTTGATGCTGACCCTTTGAGACTTTTGTCTGACGGTGACGGATTGCGGGCACTGCGTGTGGCGCAAATCAAGGAACCGGATGTGGAGTTTCGTCGCCAACATGCAACGGACAATATCCGTGAAGGAATTACTAGCTTCGGCGCTTACGACACCGACCCACGCGACGTTGAGGTCGTCGCCGTTGTGCAATCCGGTTTCGAAAATCAAATGCGCAGCCTTATCGGCAGACTCCAAGCCGGTAAGTTCAAGTTTCGTGGTTCTGAACGGACCTTCGCAACTCGCCTGCAATGCCCCATTGTCGCGAGTGTGCCAATAGGACAGGTCGAGGCGGAATGTGCGCGTCTACTCGAACAATATCCCGACTGGGTTGGAAATCCTGGAACCAATCGGTTGCTGCTGGTGCATACGCCAGAGGAAGGTTTCACCCTTGATGACGTATTGTCGCCCTACTACCGAATCAAAAGGAGGCTATTAGAGGCCGGAATACCGTGCCAAATGGTCGATACACCAACGTTGAACAATCCTGACTACAAGGACTTGAACCTCGCACTCAACATAGTAGCAAAAACCGGACTCACACCATGGGTTCTGCCAGATTCGATTCCAGATGCAGATTTCTTTATCGGACTTTCCTATACAAGCAGCCGACGCGAGGGGGATGAACGGCTTCTAGGCTTCGCCAATGTGTTTAATCATTACGGTCGCTGGGAGTTTTACTCCGGCGGCAACGCAGCGGTTCGCTACGCCGACCGACAAGGTCACTATGAAGAATTAGTTGCGGCAACTCTTTCAAAACTCAATCTACCCGATCGCCCAACAATACCATTTCATTACTCTGCTCGTTTTAGCCGCATTGATCGGGAAGCGATCTTGCGGGGTGCACGCCGCATCTGTCCGCACGGCAGGTACGTGTTCGTTTGGATCAATACACACCATCCTGTACGCTTGTTCGATGATCGCCCGGAGACAGATGGGAGCGTCGCCCGGGGTCGCTATGTCATAGGTGCAGGTAACCAGATATATCTATCGACGACCGGGTATAACCCCTATCGGAAAACGCTCGGGACGCCTCATGTACTTGAGGTAAATGCCTATGTGAATCATCCACCAGGCGAACGCCCTGGTCCGGTGGATCATCGCTCACTCGCTCGACAGGTTTTGAGCCTGACAAAGCTAAATTGGGCCTCCACAGATTCTCTCTGTGCCGAGCCGATCACAACAAAATACGCAAAAGACATCGCTTACCTCACTGCAGCTTTCCAGGCACAACGCCGAGGTCCGTTTAAGCTCCATCCGGTACTTGAAAAGACTCCTTGGTTCATCTAGCGCTCCAGAATCACAACTGAATTCGCAACACCAACATTTGTTATCAAGAGAGGAGTCCGCAAACTGAAGGAGCTAGGGCGTCGGCGGACAGTCGATCACGACAGCGGGCGCTCTTCAGGAGTGCGCTACCTATTGGGAACCGAACAGCTCCGATTTCAGCCACTCCACCGTCTCGTGCAGAAACGTCGGGACATCACACAAGGGGACGTTGAGGCTGTTGCGGCGGGTGAAGTCGAAGCCAGTGGGCGTGACGGGTGGGTCGGTGAGGGGGGCGGGCATGACCATGTCGGGGAGGATCTTTTTGAGCTCGGCGTAGATGTCCTGCCAGTGCCAG
>JANQHN010000381.1 GCA_028282665.1 Phycisphaerae bacterium
GATGAGATTTTTGACGCGATCAAACACACTGCTTTGATCCAAAAAGCCGGCGGAGGCACCGGCTTCGCGTTTGACCAACTGCGTCCCACCGGCGATTACATCAGCAGCTCGGGCGGTACAACCAGCGGCCCGATTTCGTTTTGGCGGGCTTTTTCCGAGGCGACCAACGCGATTCAGCAAGGTGCGTTTCGCCGAGGAGCGAACATGGGCATGATGTACATCCATCATCCCGATATCCTCAAGTTCCTCCACGCCAAAGAAGACTTAAGCCAGTTCACGAATTACAACATCTCCGTCAAAGTCACCGACGAATGGATGGACAAGTACCAGGCGGACGGGAGTTCGCCGCACATGGTCAAGAACCCGCGTACCGGCAAAACGTACCTCATGCCGCGCGACTTGAAGATCAGAGAGTACGACATTCGCTCGCTCGTGCCCTATTCCGAGGGCGACGACCTGCCTGAAGGCAGGTTCTACACACGGCAGGAAATCTGGGACATCATCATCAAAAACGCTCACCGCACCGGCGAACCCGGCGTGGTCTACATCGATCGCATCAACGAACACAACCCCACGCCGCACGTGGGGAGGATGGAAGCGACGAATCCTTGCGGAGAACAGCCTCTCCTGCCCTACGAAGCGTGCAACCTGGGCAGCATCAACCTCGCATACTTCGTCGAGCCAAATGAAAATGGGCAACCGGTTGTGGATTGGGATGGGCTTCGAACGACGGTTCACGAATCGATTCGATTTCTGGACAACGTGATCGACGCCAATCGCTACCCTTTGCCGCAAATCCGCGACATTTGCCACTCAAACCGCAAAATAGGCTTGGGCATCATGGGTTTTGCGGATGCGCTCTTCAAGCTGGGAGCGGCCTACAACAGCAATGAAGGTGTCGAATGGGGCGAACGGTTCATGCGATTCGTGCATGAAGAGTCGCACAACTACAGCGAAAAGCTGGCGGAGACGCGCGGCGTATTCCCCAACTGGGCCGGTAGCACCTGGGATACGAAACACAATCGCAAAATGCGTAATGCGACCTGTACGACAGTCGCGCCTACGGGCACGATCAGCATCATCTCGGGTTGCTCTGGCGGCATCGAACCGTTATACAGCCTGGCCTTTTTCCGGAACGTGCTACGCGGGCAGGATGAAGGCAAGAAACCGATGATCGAAGTGAATGCGATCTTCAAGCAGGCCGCGAAAGATCGAAATATCCTTAGCGAGGAAATGATGGAGCGCGTCGCCACGGACGGCACCCTCGCTAAGATGGGCAACGTCCCCGAAGATATCAAACGGGTCTTCGTTTGTGCCCACGATATCGAGCCGGAATGGCACGTACGGATGCAGGCAGCGTTTCAGCGTCATTGCGACGCTTCCATCTCCAAGACGATCAACTTCGCGGAGGAGGCAACCACGAAGGACGTCGAAACGATTTATCGCCTTGCGTACGACCTTCGCTGTAAAGGCGTGACGGTGTATCGGAACAATTGTCGAAACTTCCAGCCGATGGCACTCAAAGATAAGAAAAAAGACGAAGGCAAAAAAGCGGAGCATCAGCAAACCGCTCCCAAAGAAACGAAGCGCGAATTCAAGCCTATTGAACCGCAAATGCTTCCTGAAATTACAAGCGGCGTACGGATCCGTCAGCTCACACCGTTCGGCAACATGCACATTAACCTGACGGTCGATCCTCGTAGCGAACGCGAGCTTGAAGTCTTCGCCCAGCTTGGCAAAGGCGGCGACCTTGCGAATAGCGATCTCGAGGCGATTTGTCGCATGGTAAGTTTGTGGCTTCGTGCGGGCGGTTCCCTCAACCACGTGATTCAGCAGTTGCGCGGTATCGGTTCCAGCCTGCAATTGCGGACCAAAGAAGGAAAAATCATGAGCCTGGGCGACGGATTGGCCTGTGCGTTACAAAAATACGTGCGGTTTAAGTCGCAGTGTGGCTTAAAGGCATTGATCCTGGGCGAATTTGACATGAACCCCGGCGCGGTTTCCGACAAAGTCTCCGAACAAACCCCCACCGTCCGACGTACTGACAACGTTACCGGACGGATAAGTCAGGGCGTAAGCGAGGCGCCGCGGAATGGCAACGGACATAAAAACGGTAACGGCTATGCTTCGCGTTCAACCGCTACTGAACCGACGGCCGCGGAAACGGCAACCGCCACCGCATTGGACGTTCGCGGTTTCCAATGGCAAAAAGCCCAGTTTAAGGTTGTTTGCCCAGAATGCCAACAGGAACTGCGTTTCAGTGAAGGGTGTGAAACCTGCGACAGTTGCGGCTATGCACGTTGTTAGAAAAGCGCGGAAGTTTCGAAAACCGCTTGACTTACGTCGACAGACCGGTAATCTTTGAACGCGATAAAAAAATCGCGTTGCTGTCAAGATCGCTCGCGCAAGTGGTCGATACATAGCGTGAGCCGCAATTTGACACAGGTAATGCGGTTTTAGACGAGAGTCTGTGATTATATGTCGTTTTTTTTGAGGGGCGGCCTGTAAGGGCCTATAATTGTCCGAAATACCTGGCTTCTTTCCCCTCCGGAAAGCACCGTTTCGCTCTAGGGCGAGCGGTGCTTTCTTTTTTAACACAATAACCCACTCATCATAGCCGCTTGTTGTCCCCTTCACGCTTTCTTCATATTCTTCGCTTTGTTTCCCAAAACTCATGGACTTGTAGTCTGCACGCGTTTCGCTATACTTGCCGGACTCTGGCTCGTAAAGAGACACGTAGGTTGTCGGATCGAGAACAGCTCGATTTGTTCGGGAGGAATTCGTGGTTCGAATTAGATTGAAACGACTGGGTCGGCGTCATCGCGCGACCTACCGCATCGCCGCGGTAGATAGCCGGAAGGCGCGCGACAGCAAGGTGATCGAGGAACTGGGCCTGTACGACCCTGCCCATCCGAACCCCGAGCTGCGCGTCAGTCTCAAGCGCGACCGTATCGACTATTGGATTGGCGTGGGTGCTCAGCCTTCTGACACAGTCAAGAAGCTCATCGATAAAGCCCCCGCTGAAACTGCCGAAGCCTGATAGCAATCCGGTTTTGCGCGGTCCATGCTGCAATGCGCATCGACGTCTTGACCCTGTTTCCGGAAATCATCGAACCTTTCATAGGTTCGAGCATCGTCGGTCGAGCGTGCGATGCGGGTATCGTCACTATCCGTTTAACGAACATACGCGATTTCGCGACCGACAAACACCGAACGGTGGATGACCGCCCTTTTGGCGGCGGACCGGGTATGGTGATGATGTGTGGCCCGGTGTTCGACGCGGTAGAGCACGTAACCGCTAAACATAAAGCCACACCAGTGCGGATACTACTAACGCCGCAGGGCGAACCGCTGACGCACGACAGGGTACGGCAATTGGCCCGGCTGGAGCGGTTGCTGCTTATCTGCGGCCATTACGAAGGATTCGACGAACGCATCCGCACAAATTTGGCGGATCGCGAGATTTCGATAGGAGACTATGTTCTCTCAGGCGGTGAGCCGGCTGCGATTGTTTTGATCGACACGATCGTGCGAATGCTGCCCGGCGCGCTGGGACATGAAGAGGCAGCCGCAAACGACTCTTTCGCAAACGGCTTGCTGGAATGCCCGCAATACACCAGACCTCGTGATTTTCGAGGCGACGTCGTGCCGGAAGTGCTATTGTCCGGCCACCATGAAGCCATTGCCGAGTGGCGTGCTCGACAATCAATGAAACGAACGCGGGCTCGCAGGCCCGATTTGCTTGATACCCAAAAAAGCCGCGAAGACGAGTCGCGGGAAGAAAACACCAAGCGGGAATAAATGCCGAAGCGGCTGGACGGGCGTTTGTCGGATTGCTCGGGGCCCGCACAAGAAGCTTTGGAGAATTGCCATGAATCATCCACTCATTGAAACCGTCGAAAAAGCCTACATGAAGGATGAGGTTCCGAGCTTTCGCATCGGTGATACGGTTGATGTGCATACGCGCATCCAGGAAGGCGACAAGGAGCGCATCCAGATTTTCAACGGTGTGGTGATCGCCCGTCGAGGCCGGGGTATCAACTCGTCTTTCACCGTCCGACGCATCGTAGCCAACGAAGGCGTCGAGCGTATCTTCCTGATTCACTCGCCCAACGTCGTGGATGTTCGCACGAAACGACGCGGTAAAGTCCGCCGGGCAAAGCTGTACTTCCTTCGCTCACGCGTTGGTAAAGCCCGCCGCCTTCGCGAAGTTCGCACGCAAAAGAAGGCAACGCGCAACGTCGCCAAGACCACTCAGCCCGCTCCCGTACCCGTTGCGGCAGAGTGAACCTTAAACAACTATTAGGCTTGCGCGGCGAGTCCCGTGCGGCGCGATACTTGCGAAAACATAAGCAACACAAAATTCTTGCGCGCAACTACAAATGCGAAGAGGGCGAGATCGATCTGATCACGCTCGAAGGTGATAGGGTTGTGTTCGTCGAAGTAAAAACTAGGCGGTCCGACGAACTCGAGCGGCCGTTCAACGCCGTCGATCGCCGCAAGCAGCGCAAACTTTCTCAGATCGCGCGATATTTTCTGATGACCAAAAACGCTCAACACGTACCCGCGCGCTTCGACGTGGTCAGCATCGTTTGGCCCGAACACGGAAAACCAATCATCGAACACTTCGAAAATGCGTTTCCAATTCGAATTTAGAACTCAATGTTAGCGAGGAAACGCCATTTTATGGAAGCACAACAGCCAAACGAAAAGACCTCCGCGTATGGAGAGTAATGCAGTAAACGGCTCGCGAAGAGTAAAACCGCAACTTTGCAACAGCAATCGCGAGAAGCGTTCACACTCGATTCCGCAAGCGAACCTGCCTGCGGTACACTTTTTCGTTCGGACGATAGCGGTTCCAATCCAGGCGTAGCGTCGAAAGTCAACTTCCCAACAGTGCAAAATATCGGACGCCACACCCGGATCTTCGCCCGGAGGGCGAGCGACGTTAGCCAGGGTGCGCCGGTCGCGAAGCGACCAAGCCCCTGGATCGAAGTCGCCAAAAAAATTTCTCCCGCCCGGCAGGGCGGGGAGCCTTGCCTGGGACTAACGCGAAACAAGGCCTGACGCCAAGCATGGAATCGTTTGGTCAACCCGAACAACGGAGAAGATAACGGACAAACCGCGGCTGTCGTTCTCAGCCCGGAAGTTTACGACGCACTCGCTGACAAAGCGGAACTCATCGAAAGTCTGATCATGATTGATCGTAGCCTGGAAGATATCCATGCGGACCACAAGCAGTCGGCCAAGCCAGCACTCAAGAAGATCGCCGATGACCTGGGTCTGACGTTGGATCGATGACCAAATTGCCCCTTCCGAGACCTGCTCGACGTTCACCCGCGTTACGGCCTGCCAACCCGCCACAGATGTGTTTCACATCTCACCCGGCAATCTGACGCGCCGAACTTTGGCACCGCGACCATTCCTTCTCCCGTCGATTGATTGACGCTGCATTCGTCTCCCGGATACAAAGATGCCAAACTCACTTTTGCAATACGAGCCTCGTATTCTGCGAGCAAATGGTCGATGTGCCAATGCCTCCGCCGCGCACCGTTGACATGCCGAAGCACCCGGGCACGCAAACCCCGTGATGCACGTCCCGTGTACACGTACCTTCCCTTGCAGAATTGAATGGGACCGAGAGCACCGATGCGGATCCGGACCGATTTTGACAGTTCAATCCAAAGCTGATACACACCCGCCCCCGGCCAATTTTCCAGAGGTGGGTCGAACGCCGGCTCGATCTGTTCTTGCTTTGTAATCGCCATAAGCACATTCTACACCCACGATCACGATGCGAAGCGCTTACGCGCGCCCAACCATGCACAAACTACATCCGGCAACAACCAAAGCCTGCGGCAATCGGTGACACCTGTGGCTTTCTTGCAAAAACGCAGCACCTGGAGTTGATCCGCAAACTAAAGGAAATAGTCAGCAGATACTACCCAGCCCGCTAATGGTTAGACATTTCCATTGTGCCGCATAGTTTACGCAATCAAGATGGAAATACCGTTGCACGTATGCCGGTTGGCGCTATGTCCCCTCTTCGCCCGGCAGGGCACCTGGCGTTTATCCCTCGAAACACACCTCGACTGTCGGCTCCTCGCCCGCCAGGGCGAACCCTATCTGACTGTTTTATTTCATGGCCACGTGTGCATTCTTGAGAACGGAGTTCGAGTCGTTCCCTCCCCGCCCGGAGGGCGGACGAATGTCCCCGGACAATAATGTGCAAGTATACAACCGATCATGCGAGCAAGAGGTTGGACGCAAATGTGCACTCTCAATAATGCCGTCTCCAAAAAGCATCCCAGTATGACCTTTTGCGATACTCTGGCTGCTGGCATAACAGTATTAGTTGAGCCATTTCTCCAAGAGCGTCATAGCGGCCATCGAACTGGGATGACAGAGAACGCCCTTGGTCGGGCACGAGGTGATGTAGGGCCCGGAGAGCACTAACTCTTACGTAGACGGATTCTTGTTCGTCCAAAACCAGATTCTCAAGAGTGGGGACTGCTTCTGTATATTCACCGTTCGCCAGGAATCCAATGGCATAAATGCGTTTAGGCATATCTCGATCCCTGATTCTCTTGATGACGAGCGGTACGACACGATCCCCTGCTAAAATGAGTGGATCCATCATTTGATCCTCTGCAACTCGCAGTGTAGTCTCGAACTTATGCAATGCGGTCTTGGGAGATCGACGGATTACTTGGGAAAAGATCACAGCGCTAAGAACAACGAGCATCACAGCCACACCCATAGTTTTAGCGTCTTGCATTTCTGCAATTCTCCAAATTTAAACAAACTGAACTCGCAGAGTGAGGCACATTGATAGCAGAAACGTGCCTCCGCTTGTGAAAACTACTTAAGAGCCGCTTAAGCCACTTTGCCGTACTTCTTCCCTCCGGTGTATCAGGAAGCTTCTCGGTAATAAACGAAAGGACATCGCAGTCAAGCACACGCGGGTCAATAGCTTCTCGAAGTCGACGCGCTGCTCCAGCAGGTAAATCGTGTCTAGCAATTTCAAGACTTGGGAAACGGAGAACGGTGATGCTATTGTCTACGCGATCGACGCGTACTTCGCCGCACTCCACGGTTTGAAAGATTGAGTATGTTCGTGCCGGGTAGACCTGTATTCCGTCGTTGGCTTTGAGGGGTTCATCGAGCAGCACGACAACAATCACATTACGTGGTCCGTCTACAAAAGCGGTATTGTCATTTACGTCGACTGCTGGCTTTTTTACGATGGGACGCCGAACAAACGGAATGTGATATGGGCCGAAGTATGTGCTGAACATGGGGCGTGAGTATGTGGCAATAATCCAAATAAAGGTAATTAGCAATGCTAATCCGCAGAACCATTTTGCAACTCTCTTCAATACTGTTGTCCGCATTTGACTTCATGCCTTTAAATGAGTCAGGCCGTTTGGACGAGTATCTGAATTTTACCAGTATTGGCAGGTTCCCACCATCTGTCGCGGCCGATGTAAGCGCTGAGGAGTAACTGGCGAATGCCCCCATCCTGTTTCCGGGTTGAGAGACGGGAACCTGTGATCATTTGCCTTGTTATACATTTATCCTTCGGAACCTGCCTAGCCGTCTTATTTCATGGTCGCGTACTCATTCTTTTCGGCTGAGTTCAAGTCGTTCCCTCTTCACCCGTCAGGGCACCCAGCGTTTATCCCTCGAAACCAACCTCTGTTGTCGGTTCGAGGTACGGTTAGTCCATTCATATGTCCTGCTCCGTTTCAGGTGCCTCACCTTGCGTTTATTCCTCGCCCGTCAGGGCGAACGACGTTAGCCAGGGTGCGCGGGTCGCGCAGCGACCAAGCCCCTGGATCGAGTGCCTCCCAATAATCCTCCCGCCCGACAGAGCGGACGAACGTTGCCGGACAATTCGGACATTCGTGTGTGGATTCATCCAATACCCAACGTGCATGCGCGAATCTCTCCTAACTGCGACGCCTCAATCTCTACGAACGATTCGTCCGCCCTGCCGGGCGGTATGTTTTAAAAAACACCCGTTAACCAGGGGCTTGCTTCGCTGCGCCCCTGGTTAACATCGTCCGCCCTCCGGGCGGGAAGACACACTCCCGATACCCGACTCTCGGGTGGGAAACCTTTCCTGGAACTCACGCCATTCATCCTCCGAGCCAGGGTGCCCCACCCCGT
>JANQHN010000063.1 GCA_028282665.1 Phycisphaerae bacterium
CTCAGCACTTTTCGTAGGCATTCCGAACCCCACCCCCGCCGGCACGATGACCGATGTTTCCGGCACGCAGTAACGCAGCAGTTCAAGTCACACCCCAAGCATGTTGAGTTTCGATTTTCGTCCACGCTTAAAGGATTGGCGATGATCTGCGTTGTTGCAGGCTAAAATCCGGTTACATTGTTCTTGCCATGTCATGGTCAAGTTCAAAAACAACATTGCCCGCCCTGACTCAATCAAGCACAATACAAGCAGGTCACAAACCCCTTTGGAGGCAAGGTTATGAAGACCTCACTAGGCGCTAAAACGCTGCTTTTTCCGACGCCCGTTTTGATCATCGGCACGTACGGTGAAAATGACAGTCCCAATATCATGACCGCTTCTTGGGGTGGGATCTGTTGCAGCAATCCGCCGTGTGTAAGCGTCGCAGTAAGGCCCGAACGACTCACCCACACCAACATTATGGCGCGCCGCGCGTTTACCGTAAACGTGCCCAGCGCGGACCACGTGAAAGAGGCGGACTATATAGGCATTTACTCCGGCAAAACAAAGAACAAATTCGCCGAATGCAAGCTCACGCCCGCAAAATCCGAATACGTGGACGCCCCCTCTGTCGAGCAGTTCCCTCTCGTGCTCGAATGCGAGCTCTTCAAAGACATCGATCTGGGCATTCATGCCCTGTTTGTCGGTCGCATCATGGATGTCAAGGCCGATCCGACCATTCTCGACGCAGATGGGTCCATCGACATAGGCCAACTACGCCCACTCACATTTTCGCCATCCGACCGAGGCTATTACGCGCTAGGCGGATTTGTTGGACAGGCATTCGACATCGGCAAGTAGCAAAGGAGGAGGCATAAAGTGTAACTGACCCGCCTTTGATTAAAATGTTGAATCGTTCTGCCGTATTCCGAAACCCTTATTTTTGGGGCGAATCAGGCGGTCAATAGATATCGCCTCTGTTTCACAGCGTTTTCTCGAACCGAACCATTGGTCAAAGTGCACAAAATCGGTTCCAGAGGCAGGCTCTATTTCTCGAAATTGAAGTGCATTCGCAAAGCTGTGCGCCATAGTGGGAACTCGGTTTCCAAACGAAAGCCCACGTACTGTTGAGCATCCCATCCGACTTCGCGGAATAATGTCTCCGTAAGCGGTCGTTGCCGGGCATAAGCAGTAGTGCCAGAGGCCTCCAGGCCTGTGCCAAGCATTACCAAAGGAAGCGGCGGGCCGATTCGTGTCATCCAACGCCTGTGAATGGCTTGCATAGCACCGGGATCGTTTAACCGTGGAGCATGGGTATCGGCTCCGTATGTACAGCCGCGTGCAAGATCATTGTGCAGGTATACGTCCAAAATGAGCCGCCTCGCCGGAAATTCCACTGAAACCCAAATTTCCTCCGTTGGTGGATCTTCCAGGCGAGGGTCCGGTTTGGTTCCGCGAGAAACGCTCGCTAATACTATATCTGCCGGAGATTTAAGTCCCGGCTGTTCGCGTTCAGCAATTTGATGCAATGCGTTTCCTTCAATCATGCTCGACAGGATCCAGTTCGGCGAGCAGAATTCCCGGAGTAGAAAATCTGAGATTTCACTCTCTGCGTCAGGCCGGAGGCTATCGTAAAGTGACTTTTCGTCTTTATTTGCGGCGTACAAATGTGTGAAGACGAGTGCCTGAGCGTTTCCTTCCTGCACGTGACCGATCAACCCCCGCGCTCGAACCACATCGCAAACGTTCTCTTGGTTTTCCGATGGGCGGATGATTGCAATTTGTGTTTGGACATCCGACCAGCGCCCTGAAAACTCACGCACAATGTCGAATAAGCGGTTTTTTGCCTCGCCGTGCGATGGAACTTTTCTCGCAGACAGATCCATTGATGCAACCGCTGGTCGACGGTCTCGCTTGGTGAGAAGCAGTCGCTGCCTAAAGCCGCTTTGGTGCTTCCCACAATCGGACAAA
Organism: Phycisphaerae bacterium; assembly: GCA_028282665.1. GTDB lineage: Bacteria > Planctomycetota > Phycisphaerae > UBA1845 > UBA1845 > JANQHN01. The sequence goes on from JANQHN010000063.1 coordinate 1,951, forward strand.
AATGCCTCAAAACGATCAATGGCATCAGCGAATCCCTGAACGACAGAACCATCCCCAACATGTGTGGCATAGGCACCAATGAAGCGGCGCAGTGCTTTCGGTCCAGGCACTCGCGCCAATACTTCTTCGTCAACGTCCGCGACTGCGGAGATGAGGCGCTGAACGCCGGTCCGATCAATTCGTAAACGTCGCGCTAACGCGGATGCGTTGCGATGCTGTGGTTCCAGGGAAGCGAGAAGCCGCGTTACTTCAACAGCCAAGCGCTCCGCTACCGCGCGCGCCTCACGCCGTTCTTCCTCAGACAGCGGACCAAGTAAAGGGGTAGATACTTTCAGACTTTTGGTTGGCATGAGCGAATGGTACCTAAGAAATCTTCCTCTGACGAGAAAATATTTGCATCCCACGCCTACGTGTGGCATACTGTTCTACACGATCCATTGTGCCGCACAGTGTGCGACAATGCAAGTTCTTTCTTATCGAATAAGCGTAATTAGTCATGATCGAGGCCATAGTTGGCCAGCGAGAAATGCTTGTGGCGTGTTCGCCTCGGGGAGTTTTTGTTCTGCGTCTTATAAATCGACGCCAATGGTGGCGACACCATTGAGGAAAGGAGACAGACTCGTGAGAAACCTCAAACCGCGTGTGCTCGTTGTCACGCTGCTATGTGCTGGCGTATCCATCGCTTTCGCACAGCACGATCAAACTTTCGCTCATAAACAAGCTATCCAAACAGAGCAGTGTTTGGTGCAAACGAACGCTGAAACCTCGGATTCCCCAAGGTCATCCGAACGGCCGATGGTACCGCCCGGACAGTTTCAACTTGAATATCCCTCCACACGGCAACACCAAGCAGATCATTCAAGTCGCAGTGCACCACTCGTCACGACCGATTCCGTTGAGTTTGTCTTTTGGCCTGGTACCGGGCTACCTCCAGAGTACCTGTGCGATTTTGTAGCGGCCCCAATTCCTGAAGACGATCGTCCTTTAGGGGAGTTCGTCTGGGACATTCCCATGCCTAACGGCGACGGCGTGATTCAGTTTCCTGCCGATCGTCCTTTGGTTCACTTAAACGTTGGCTGGGGTTGGGACAAATGGAGTCATGGATACAAAGGTGATGTGTACTGGTCCTACCATAGCAAAGAAACCACATTAACCTTTCCGCCGGGCAACTCCGGGAAATTTTACGGCTATATCGCCCCGAATTCGACGTGGCCTGGGATCTTCAAAATCATTGTAAACGGCACGTTTGAATCGGAGCAGTTCGAAGTGGATGGTGCAGAAAACGCGCTTTACTTCGGTGTTTGCGCGGAACCTGAGATTCAGACCATTCAGATTATCAGCCCTTACAACGATTTTGCCATTGGCAATCTTGGAATTGGCGCGTTTGGGTCAGGCGAAGTGACCGGCGCCTGCTGTGATCCTTGGAGTACTTCGTGTAGCGACAATCAGGACGCCTACAACTGCCCACCGCCGCTGCAATTTACACCGAACACACTATGTGCAGATCTCGAGCCCGAGTGCGGGATTCCCGGCGCCTGTTGCGATGAATTCGGGGGAGGATGTTTCGAGGGCTCTTCCGAGCTTGGCTGCATAGGTCCGGGAAAGCGATTCATTCCAGGCGGGACCTGTGCGGATTTCGATCCGGCGTGTGGAGCGATGAACATCGAGTTTGACGTGACTTCCGGTGCGTACCCGCCACCAACCTGGCTGTGCAATGCGCCGATGGAATCTTTCCCGCAGTCGACAGCGGAAGAATACGCTTTGCTGCTCGCTATTGAGCCACCTTGTTCTATGCTCGATAACATCCTACTCGACCATTTGGTCATGAATTTGACTGTTGGTTCGGGTTGGGGCGCAGCCTGGCCGCATGGTTACTCCGGCAACGTGTATTTCTCGAATATAGGCAATCATGAAGTTACGCTGAACTTTCCGCCGGGTAACGACGGGAAGTTTTTCGGTTATGTGGCCCCGAACTCAAGCAACTTTGAACATGAATTCAGAATCATCGCCAACGGCGTGGAATCTTCTCCTTTTACAGTCGCGACACGCTTCAATCCGAGCAAGTTCAGCGTTTGCGTCGAGCCAGAGTTGGAGACGCTTAAAATTGAATGCACCACCGGCGTGAGTTTTGCATTTGCCGATTTGGGTATGGCGTGCCTTGGGGCGGGAGATCAATTCGGTGCGTGCTGCGATCCGTATCAGGGCATCTGTACCGACAATGTAGATGCTTATGATTGCTCACTGCCATTGC
>JANQHN010000089.1 GCA_028282665.1 Phycisphaerae bacterium
TGCCGATGATCAACACGCCGTTTAACTGGTCATCCGCGGTCATGAAGTCGACTGTGTAATCGCCGCGGTTCGACGTTGCACTATCTACTGCCCAAAGACCGCTTCCGCCCTCGCGCGTAACGGTGACGGAACTGGGGTTGTTCTCACCGTCGTTTTCCACGACATTAAGCTTACCGTGCTGTACCTGAGCCAACGCGCCGCTGATCATCACTAGCGACAACACTGCTGCCAAAACAGACCTTCGTACCATCTTAGAATGCTCCTTTCGATTAGCTGTTTCCTTCTTCACAATAACCAACATGGAGTATTCGCACTGAGCATCGACGGTGCCGTCAACGCGACGAATACCAAGACAATGGAACTCCCATGATTTCTCCACCATTAGTTGCTCGGACACGCCTTTCTTCTTCCTGCGAGCGGAGTTTGGAAATGGCTTCAACGTGGCCGTCGGACCACGCGGCCATGCATCCTTTCGGGTGGCGGTAGAACTCGTTCTCCCATTTACCTTCATCGCCCCATTGATTGCGCTGCAACAGCGTGTCGCCGTTGCCATCCATCATGACTTCAGCGCCATCGTGCATCATGATGATTTCGCCCGGGAAGCGAATGCGGCTTATCTGGTTGGGGACCCGCTCATTGACGTCTGCTTTGACTTGGAAGTATGTTGGCGATCCGGTGAACGGAATACCGTCACGCCCGGGCGTCACACCGTTGAACGAATAAGTTGACCAGAGGGTGTAAGGATCGTGCGGCAGTACGGGGCCGTTGGATCCGCCGATCCGCCGAAATGCTTCGAGCGTGTAGTTGGCCTCCGGACAGCGCGAATACTCCCAGACAGAAAGAGTACCCTTACCGGGCAAGCCGTGTGCAGGCTGGTAGTAGCGATCTTCGAGCTTGCCACCCATCAGAATGTCGTCGTACATCGCGGCCCAGTACACGCCTTCCGCAGCGGGTATACCGTTTGCGGATACCGTATAAGGTCTGCGCATATAGCGCTTGCCGAAAAGCTCCCCGAACCGCAAAGCTTGATTCGCCCAAGCGGCATGGTGGTATTCGTTGTTCTCGAGTGAATAGGTCAGCAAGGCCGTTGACAGGCATCGCTGGTTGTTGGCGCAAACGGTTTCCTTCGCCTGCGCACGCGCTTTGCGAAGCGAGGGCATGAGGATGGCTATCAGTAGAGCGATAATCGAAACAACGACCAGCAATTCAATCAGTGTGAATGCACGCCTGGTTCTGTGCTGCATGGTGAGAGGTTCCTGTTCAATTTTGCGTAATCAATAAAAGACGCACGCTCCGGCGGGCGATTGGCTTGAAGACCCAATTAAGCATGATACATTAAAGATCGATTGCCCATTTCGCTAGACAACGTTTCGTTAAAATAATTTAAAGTTTTTATGAATATAAGAAATCAAAGTATCGACCGATGTACTCATTTATTGTGAGTGTGAGATACAATTCACTCTGCGTGTGTACGATCAACTCACGTGTTGTTGCTGCTATGGAACGGCGGTAAAGTAGTGGGATACGTGCATTGGTTGGAGCGGTCTTTTGAGTATTACACCATAGCACAAACAATCAGATTTTTGCGCTTAATGTTTGTTTTTCTGCGCAAAATCATTGTTGCGGCTTCGCAGAATCTGTAATTTACTAGCAGCCGATTCGTACCTTTTTGAAGTATCGATGGCGTTGATTACTTATTTCCTGCTATGTTTGATGTGAAATGCATGAGCAATGCTGTTGCGCGGTAAGGGTTTCGCGGCAGAGTGGGAAATTTTGTGTGGCATGACACGAAGGGGATTGATGTGAAAATGCGTATGGTGGGTTTGCTTATGGTCATCGCCGGAATGACCTTTCTTAATTTTGGGGCAGAGAGTGCTGAGGTTGTTGTAAACAAGGATAATATCGGGCATGCGCGGCATCGCCATCGTCACAATCCTCCTCACGAAACCACACGGGATCCCGCCAGATTTTGGACGTCACGTAGTGGTGCAAAGTTGAATTTGCCCGTTGAACAAGACGCCTTTTTCTTCGTCGTATTCGGTGATCGCACCGGGGGGCCGGCGAAAGGGGTATCCGTACTTGCCGATGCAGTCCGCGACACCAACTTGCTCGAACCGGATTTAGTCATGACGGTGGGCGACCTCATCCAGGGATACAGTGAACAGGCGGCGTGGCTCGAGCAGATGGAAGAATTCAAAGGCATCATGGATGAATTGATTTGCCCATGGTTCCCTGTTGCGGGAAATCATGACACCTATTGGCGCGGTCCGAAAGGCAAGAAACCGGTTGGCGAACATGACGAGAGTTTTGAAAAACACTTTGGTCCATTGTGGTATGCCTTTGAACACAAAAACTGCTGGTTTATTGCTCTTTACAGCGACGAAGGCAATCCCGAAACCGGCGAGAAGAGTTTTCGCAAGCCCGAGTGCCAAACGATGAGTCCCGCACAGTTCGAATGGCTTGCCTCGGTGTTGAAAGCAGCTAAAGACGCTGATCATATCTTCCTGTTTCTGCACCACCCGCGCTGGCTGCGTGGCGGGTATGGCGATGATTGGGACAAGGTCCACCAATTGCTTTTGGAAGCGGGCAACGTATCAGCGGTTTTCGGTGGACACATCCACCGCATGCGCTCCGATCCGAGAGATGGGATTGAGTACGTGACGCTTGCGACTGTTGGCGGGGGACAGTCCGGCTTTATTCCGTCTGCCGGCTACCTTCACCAGTTCCATATCGTTACAGTGCGCAAGCAGCAGATTGCGATTGCTTCCATTCCGGTGGGTGACATCATGGACGTTCGGGAGATTACGGGCTCCATGCAGGAGGAATGCCTATCCCTTGCGACACAGCAGCCTGAATTCAGCACCGATTTGAAGGTGGACTTGGAAGGCAACGCGCAAGGCCAAGTGTGTGCGACCATGATGAACACTTCATCGCGTCCAATCGATATTACAGCGTTGCTCGAATCGGAAGATAATCGTTGGCGGATCTTGCCGGATCACGGTCATGTGACGTTGGATCCCGAAGTTACCCATGAGTTCGTATTTGAAGTTCAGCGTGTGGCTTCGCCGGTTGACGTGAGTTTTCGTTCGCTTGAGTTGGTCACACAAATGGAGTACCTGACCGATGGCTACCGTTATCCGATTCCGGAACAGAGGTTGGAAGTGCCCATCGAGGTGGAACTTCAAAAGCCTGACTTGCCTGCGAATGAGCGTGCATTGATTCTAGATGGCGCTCAGGGTCATGTGAGCATCGCGTCAAGCCGCGTGCCACTGCCTGACGGCCCGCTAACGCTTGAGTGTTGGATGCGTGGGCACAATTTTGGTAAGCGTGTCGGGCTTCTCGCTAAGACCGAGTCGAGTGACTACGGCATATTCGTCAGTCGTGGCGAACCGCATTTCTCCATCTTCCTTGATGACAAGTACGTCACAGCGAGGCCGGGCGCGGAAATTCTGAAAAAAAACCGCTGGTATCACGTTGCGGGTGTATTTGATGGGTGTGAGGTGCGACTTTATGTGGATGGTCAACTTGTGGGCGTGACAGCTGGAAACGGGAAGCGTCGCACCAATAATTTGCCATTGATTATTGGAGCGGACGTCAACGGAAGAGGCCGGGCAACCTCGCATTTTGACGGAATGGTCGATGAAATTCGACTCTCTGCAACCGCGCGGTACAGCGGTGAACAGTTTATGCCGCAGCGCCGGTTCCACGCTGACGAGTCCACTTTATTGCTTTTTCATGCGGACGGCGATGTCGGTCGATGGATCTATGACAGTTCGAGTCACCAAAACCACGCCCCTCTGTCACCCGGTGCGGTCGTTGGCGCAGTTCCCGAATAATCCCAAAGCTTGAGTGGGCAAACGGAAGCGGCTGACGAGCAAGAGAGTACAGCTCACACTGTTTTATCCAGCCCCCGAATCTGTCGTTTGCACCGGTTCGGGGGTTTTCGCCGGTTGAGCCGTGGGTTTGGTCGACTTTGTCGCATTATAGCAGTTTCAATCCAAACGTTGCGTTCAATGTCGACTTTCCGGCAGTAGAAAACACGGTGTAGCGATTTTTCAGGATTTGCCACGCTCGCTTCCGCCGCATTCTGCTGCTTGAATCACAACAGGGATCAACACGGTAATCCCCGCGATTTTGCAGTGGTTCCAAGTACGCTTCACTTCTCGTTATGTCGAGCGTGCTGTTGACAACCTCCTTCAAGATATTGTGATGTGCGTTTATCAATCGACTGTGTTGGAATTCGATAGACGGTTTTCTACCACCGAGTCAAGGAGGTTTGTGCAAATGGCGACTGGCGATGGGGTAAGCCCGAGTTTTCGTGTCGCGGCGCCGGAAGACTGGTCTGGGATTTGGTGCGTCTTCCAAGCAGTCGTGCGCAGCGGCGATACCTATTTTTATCCACAGGACATCTCGAAATCGGAAGCGAAAGAACTGTGGTTTGTAAATGGAAAAAACAACGCGTGGACCTTTGTTGCGATTGTGGATGACGAAATCGTCGGTACGGCGTACCTCAAACCAAATGCCATTGGTCTAGGAAACCACATAGCCAACGCGGGGTGGATGATTGCGCCGCACTGTGCGGGGAAGGGCGTTGGTCGTGCCTTTGCCCATTTCGTATTGGATAAAGCGAAGGGTGCCGGTTTTTACGGCATGCAATTCAATGCCGTGATTGCCAGCAACGAACGAGCGATTGCGCTTTGGAAGTCACTTGGCTTTGAGATTGTGGGAACTGTGCCCGATGCTTTCAGGCATGCCGAACGAGGTTTGACTGCGATCCACGTGATGTACGCGAGATTGTAACAAAGAAGTGATCGAGCAGTTTGATTTTGACTTGCTGATCGATGAATTTGTCGAAGTAGTGCGATCACTTTCAGGTAGGAAGCGGGCAACCGCGCGCCGGTCGTGGTGCGCGATTGCCCGAAAGAGATCGGTGATTGTTTCAAGGTTTCCAACTAAGGAACGCACACACCGCACGAAAGCGATTCGACTTCCGTGACACACGTGGAGTCCCACGCGACCTCGCAGCAGTATGGATCGAAATCACAGACGCACAGTTCAACGCTGGCATTCGCACAGCCGCCGTCACCGGTTTCGCAGCATTGATGCTTCGGTGTGTTGAAGGCTTCACTGAACACAGTCGCGTCCGCCAAGTCGATATCGCCATCTTCATCACCATCGAACGAGTCGAGGCACTGGGCGACGGTAAGGATCGATGGTGAGGGCGGTGACTGCGGCGCGGATTGACAATCGTACCACAATTCATAATCCGCGATGTCCACGTAGCGATCCTCGTTGCCATCGCCGAAGCACGTCGTGTCGTACGCCAGTACACTGTTCGCCGTGGTCCCCGCGAAAAGTCGAGAGCCGATACTCGCCAAATCGCGCACAGCCAAACCGATCGCGCCTGCACCCGCCGGTTCCCAACTAACTCCGCCATCGTAGGTCACGTAGACACCGTCGCTCGGAGAGTTAACTCCGCCGAACCCGGTAACCGCCGCGTAGATTGCGCCGTCCAACTCGCGCAGTGCAAGGACATCCGTCTCCGGCAAACCGTTCGATGCCGGCTGCCAAGACGTGCCGTTATCCACGGATGATACGACCGTGGGCTGATTGGAGCCCGTCTGTGTTAGTGCTGCATAAAAAGTACCATCCACGTCGATGATTTCGCTGATGACCGGCGTGGTACCGAAGTTATCAACCGGTATGCCAACATTCGCTTCTACCCACGATGTGCCATTATTGGTCGAGCGGTACATCCCATTGAAATAAGCACCCGCAAGCACTACCGAACCATTCGACGCCATTGACAAGACTGGGTCGTACACCGCCTGTCCGAAAGTATCGAAACCGATGACGGGAAATCCCGTGTTTACACCGTGCCAGGAATTCCCATTGTTGAAACTTCGGATGATTCCGCCGCCCGTGGTCCAGAAGCCTTGCTGCCCCGGAATCTGTTCCAGACCCCGGCCTGTTCCTGCGAAAAGCGTGCTGCCCTTTTGCGTGAATGCTTCGATTTCGCGGTATTGCAAGCCAGCGGTTCCGTTGTAGGTAGGTACGCCCACGTTTGCCTTAGTCCACGTATCACCCTGATCGAGCGAGCGGTAGATCCCCAGTGTCTGCGAGCCGGCAAACAGTGCGCCGTTTGGGCTTACCCACAAGTCGAGCAGCGGCGTGGAACTGTCCTCAATCGGATCGATGTCGATACGCTCCCATTGCCCCGATCGATCGAAGCGCCATACGTCAAGGAAGTTCACCACGTTCGCGTAGACATAATCGGCATCTGCGTCCATCGTCCACATGAAACCTGTTGTGATGCCTTTTCCACTCCACGACCATGAAGCACCACCGTCGTCCGAACGGTAGCTGCCGTACAAGCCACCGCACAATACGGAATTGCCGATTGCCGTGATACCGTTTGTCGATCGCAGCGAGCTTATCGGTAAACCAGTTTCCGAGCGGAACCAC
>JANQHN010000092.1 GCA_028282665.1 Phycisphaerae bacterium
AACGGCACGACGGTTGAAGTACTGCCGGCTGACTTCCACGCACGAATCGAGTGCATTCAAATGCTTTGCGACGCAGCCCCGGAACTGTACAACCACAATATTGAGACGGTCGATCGACTCAGTCGAATGATCAGGCCTCAGGCGCGCTACGATCGGTCGTTGAAAGTACTCGAAACGGTAAAACATATCGCGCCGGAGATCATCACCAAATCCGGGCTTATGGTCGGGTTGGGCGAAGAGATGGAAGAAATCAGACAGACGCTGCGCGACCTGCGCTCCGTGAAGTGCGACGTGCTGACAGTCGGCCAATACCTCCAGCCATCGACGGACGCCCACGTCGCGGTAGTAAAGTATTACACACCTGCGGAGTTTGACAAAATCGCAGCATTCGCGCGGGAGGTCGGATTTCTGAGTGTGGCATCAGGACCGTTCGTACGATCGAGTTATAACGCGGGCGAGGTGTTCGAGGAAAGCAGGAAACGACGTGACAACGCTCGAAAGGCGTGACATGGAAGTTGAATCATTGGTAGCGAAGTTGCGGGGCAAGTTCATTGTGCTGGATGGCCCGGACGGCTGCGGCAAGACGACGCAACGAAATAAACTCGAGGACACCTTGAAACAGGCAGGTCTGGACATTGTCACTTGCCGCGATCCGGGTGGTACGACGATTGGCGATCGCATACGCTCGGTCCTGCTGGATTTCGACCTCAACGAAATGAATGTGAACTGCGAGGCGCTTTTGTTTATGGCGTCGCGGGCGCAGCTTATGCACGAGATCATCAATCCGGCGCTGGAAGCGGGGAAAACAGTGCTGTGCAGCCGGTTCGTCTCATCCACCTGCGCCTATCAAGGTGCCGCCGGCTACGACCCCAAGCGAGTGATCGAGCTCGCCCACTTTGCGATCGATGACCGTTGGCCGGACTGGACGGTGTTGCTCGACGTGGACGTGGAAAAGGGCTTTGAACGGATAGGCCGCAAGAGCCACCACGCGGGCAAAAACCGCAAGAAATTTTCCGGTCAACCCACACTTTTCCAGGATGAGGACGCGGAAAGCGCCACCGATGCCATGGAGGCTCGACCCATCGATTTTCATCGCAAGGTGCGCCAGGTTTTCCTGGAACTGCACGAATACTACCCCACATCAATCATCGCGGTTGACGCGTCCGCGGAGGAAGATGCCGTTCATCAGCGTGTGCTGGAGTGCCTAACCAGTGTCACTACTTGACGTTGCATACCAGTTTGGTGCGCAGCAGGCTTTGCAACGTGCGTTGTCGGGCGACCGCGTACCGCATGCGTATTTGTTCCACGGGCCGGATGGCGTAGGCAAGGAACTCATGGCGATGGGTTTGGCCCAGCGGCTGCTCTGCGCAAACCCGCGCGATTTCGAATTGCCCGATGAAAAGCAGCAGCACATCGGCGTCCCTTCCCTCTCAGCCGGTTGCGGCAAGTGCGAGGATTGTCGCGCGATCGGCGCCGGCACACACCCGGACCTTTTTCTAATCTATCGCCAGCTTATCCGCGAGCATCCCGATCGAGAGATTCGCAAGCGAAAAGGCCTGGACATCGGTGTGGATGTCATCCGTTATTTTCTGATCGAGAAGACGATGAGAAGTTCTTCGCGCGGGCGAGGAAAGGTCTTTCTTGTACGGGAAGCGGATCGGATTACGGCCCAAGCGCAGAATTCCATGCTCAAAACTTTAGAAGAGCCGCCGGCAGGGACGTTCCTGATTCTGTTGGTACAATCGGTGGATCGACTTTTGCCTACGACGCTATCTCGCTGTCAGGCAGTACGTTTCAGTACACTGCCCGATTCGTTCGTTCGGGAGAAGATGACTCAGCATGCTTCGAATCTGACTGAGGAACAGCGCGAGTGGTACGCCCGTGGTAGTGACGGGAGCATAGGCAAAGCGCTGCAGCGAGCAGAGGAAGGGTTGT
>JANQHN010000103.1 GCA_028282665.1 Phycisphaerae bacterium
CAAGTCGCGGAACTCCGGCGAAACTCGCTGTGATCCGCGACTTGTTGCTTCACCTGCTTCCTTTCGCAGCTTTGGGAACGGTTGCGGATGTTGTGCCGCTTACTGGTGAAAACCGCGTGATTACCCGTTTTGGGCTCGCCGCGATTCGACAAACACCGTTCGCCGGGCTCCGGGCGTTGGTCGAGCAAGCCGGTTTGACCGGCACCAATGTGAGCAGTTACGACGTGGGTTTCAAACTAGCTCCGCGCATCAACGCAGCCGGCCGAATGGGACACGCGCGCCTTGCGGTCGAATTGCTCACGGACGCGACCGAAACTCGCGCAAAAGAAATCGCGCTGTACCTTAACGACCACAACCGAGCGAGGCAGTCGAAAGAACGAGCTATCTTCAAACAAGCGCGGGAGATGATCGAAGAGCGGGATCTCGCCTCGGACGCTCGCCGGGCGATTGTGCTTTCGGGAGATAATTGGCATCCGGGAGTGATCGGGATCGTAGCTGCCCGCATCGTGAGGGCGTTTCACAGACCCGCCATACTCATTGCACTTGACGGCGAATCCGGACAGGGCAGTGGGCGAAGCATCAATTCACTTGATATGGTCTCTGCCCTCGAACATTGTCGCGATCACCTAATCGAGTACGGCGGACACGCGATGGCGGCGGGTCTGAAGCTGCACCGCGATGCCATAAAGCCGTTTACCGACACATTCGTTGAAACTGCGAACAACCGGCTTACCGGAGACGATCTCATTCCCAAGCTTCGAATCGATGCAGAAGTCGCGTTGGAAGAACTATCGCTCTCCACCGCACAAACCATCGCGGGGCTTGGTCCGTTCGGAATGGGCAACCCCAAACCCACGTTGGCGACTGGTTGGATCGACCTGGCTGATGAGCCCCGACTTGTCGGTCGGGACCAGTCACACCTCTCTGCCTCATTTCGTGAGAATGGTAGGCGAATCAAAGGCATTGGGTTTGGACTTGGATCGCTGATCGACGACCTCAAGACCAACCGTCGATGCAGGTTGGCTTTTGAGCCAATCGTCAATGAGTTTCGAGGAACTAAAAACGTAGAGATGAGCATCCTCGATGTGCAGTTCGAACGCTGAACATTGAGCGTGGAACGCGTCCAGCGATTTAATGGGCTTTGGTCCGAGCATGTCCTGCACCATGTGCCACGGACGGGCATCATCCGCCCCCGTTGAGGATTTTAGCCCAAATCACTACAATCTGGCCTAGCTTAGAAAAAATGAGATTTCAGCACAGCAAGGAGAGTCCCGGTGCCCAATACCGATACCCCCGTGAGCTACCATTTCACTTCCGAATCCGTGTCCATGGGGCACCCTGACAAATTGGCGGATCAGATTTCCGACTCCGTCCTGGATAGCCTGCTCGCCAAGGATTCCATGGCCCGTGCTGCCATTGAAACCATGGTCACGACGGGTTTAGTGGTACTCGCTGGTGAAGTGACCGTACACAACGACGAAGCCATCAAAGCTCTCAACGGCGCCGAGGACACCGTTCGGGAGGCGATTCGTTCGATTGGCTATGACGATCCTGCGACAGGTTTCGACTACCGAAGTTGTGCAGTTATGCGCTCTTTGCATTCCCAATCGCCTGACATTAGCCAGGGTGTGACCGAGGGCGAAGGGCTTCACGAGGAGCAAGGCGCGGGCGATCAAGGCATGATGTTCGGGTATGCTTGTGACGAGACGCCCGCCCTTATGCCGTTACCGATTTACCTTTCGCATCGATTAGTCGAGCAGCAGGCTAAGTTGCGTGAGAGCGGCGAGATGAGTTGGCTTCGTCCGGACGCTAAATCGCAAGTTACCATTGGCTATGATGTCAACGGCAAACCCGTCCGGATCGATACGATTGTGTTTTCGACACAGCACACCGAAGATGTCGTCGATGCAAGTTCGGGGAACATGAGCGAGGATGTCCGTGCGGAGATTCGCGAGAAGATCATCAAGCCGGTCGTCATACGGGAATGCGAATCGCTTTGGCGCGAAGATATTACATTCCACATCAATCCGACGGGTCGATTTGTCATCGGCGGGCCGCATGGCGACTCTGGACTGACCGGTCGCAAGATCATCGTAGACACTTATGGCGGACGCGGACGTCACGGCGGTGGGGCTTTTTCGGGCAAAGATCCCACGAAGGTGGACCGCTCCGCAACGTACATGGCTCGCCACATCGCTAAAAACGTCGTTGCGGCGGGTTTGGCGCGGTACTGCGACGTGCAACTCGCTTACGCGATCGGCGTAGCCGAACCAGTGAGCGTTTACGTGGATACGTTTGAAACCGGCAAGATTGACGAGGGCGAGTTGGCGAGGGCGATTCGATCGTTTTTCCCGCTCACACCGCGAGGCATTATAGAATACCTCAACCTCCGCAGACCCGTCTATTTTGAAACCGCCCGCCACGGCCATTTTGGACGTGAAGGTGATGGATTCACCTGGGAAAACACCGCCCGTGCCGAAGAATTCGCCGTGACAGTCAGGTAACCATCAACAATTGGACTCCAAAGGCGGCGGCGTCCTTCGCTCGAAGAACGTCGCCGCTTCCTTTATTCCTACATACGCAGATCGGGCGCGACCTGCTCAATGAAGAAGCCGGATCAGCTTTGCTTCACAGTTTTTCTAACGGCGGGTGTAAGTAATCTCCATGACCTTGTAGTTCTCGCCTGCGTGCAGGTCGTACATACGCATCACGTGCTTGTCGTTGTTAATCACCTCGGTCACGATTCGCGTGTATCGCCCGACGACGTTCAGCATAGGCTCGTCCATTTCGCCGTAGTACGTGAACTTTTTACCAGACATATCCACAGCGCCTTTCGAGACGTAGATGGCGGTACCCATGTTATCAAGCCACATGCTCGTATACATGTTGCGGAAGTTGTCATACCCCATCAGGCCCATGCCTCGGAAATCCATCATGTGCTGCTCGCCTGTGGGCGAGGGCATGGGCATTTTGCAGGTAAACTCCTCCTGAACGTATCGGCCATCCATGATCCACTGGGACTTGGACTTGCCTTTCGCGACCGTGGCGGGAGCCTGGGGACCACCCCACCAAGACTTTAATTCGATATTCCACTCACCCACGAACGGTTCGAGAGCCTTGTGGTTTTTTCCGGGCGAAGCGAGCTTCATCCACTCTTCCATCATTTTGGCTTGAACCTCAGGATCCTGCATGTACTTTTGCATTTCCTCAGGCGTCATGTCCTTTGGATCACCGGCGGAAACAACCGTTGCCGTCAACCAGACCGAAACACCCACCACCAACAAACCAACCAATAATGATTGAACCTTCATCTTTTTTCTCCCCGTTTACCTGTACCATTGAACCAATTGTTGCCTGTTCGAAACGAAACAACGTTCGTGCTGAATCCTAACAAAACACTAACCGTTTTGCAAGGGCACGGACGCAGGAGTTTAGTGTTTCTGCGTGTGGCAGACGCAGGCTGGATGGATTAGACGACAATGATCCTAAAAATTAGTTGCCCCTGCACAGCGCCATAGTGGTAGTGGTAGACCCCGCAAAAGTGGAACTTTATATGGTCTGGATTCGAACACTGATCGGACTGAGCGGAGGCGGTTCAAAATCGCGGCGTGTTTGTATTGAAAAACCCGGGCAGATTGCATGATCTACCCGGGTTTGGATGGCTTGTCAGTTAGTTTTCTGCCTATAGCGGTTTTAATCCAAACGTAGCGTTCAATGTCGACTTTCCGGCAGTACAAAACACGGTGTCGGACGCTACACCTGGCTAGAGCTCGCTCTAGCCCATTGTCGTCAACGAGCTTATTCGCGCAAGACCGTCAAAATATGCAAAAAAACACTGCGCTCAGTATAACACCGCCTCGGATTGGGACAAGCCTGAGTCGGATCGGGCTGACGATAAAGGTGGGTTCGAATTCCTGCAGTTTTCTTCTGTGCCCAGTCCAATCGCATACCGCTTGCGTTTTTGGGCTGCTCTGATACCAATCCATTATGGCACCGTTCGGACAGGGCCAAGCCTGTACATGTGATCGGCGAGTCTGCAAAGGAGGAACCCGCATGAGCCCGTTCATCTCATCTCTGAAATGCCGCAAGTGTTCAAGTGGCCTGTTTCTTGCATTTTTGCCGGTTATTTGGGTTAGCACTGGGTGCACGACCGGCGCTCCTACCGTGCAGTTTCAATCGCATCGTACTCGTGTGGACGTGGACCTCTACCCGACGACCAGCTTCATGCAGGGTAGAGTCACGATGGATCTGTACAAACCAAGTGGCGTGAAACTGCCCGAAGCGGGGCCGATAGCAGTGGAGTTTACGCTACATCCGTCTTTGAGCGTGACTCGAGTAGTTACAGCCGGCGCTGATCTTCATTGGTGGCCTGTTGGCGAAAAGAAGCGCGATGACGAGGAGTCCGGCGAGCCCCGTACTTACCGCGTCTTCCTGGAAAATCCGGTGGAGGCATTGACGCTGTTTATTACCTATGAAGGTGTCGTTCATCAGGATGTGGAGGAGGGGGAAGTGATGGGGCAAGTCCACAACTTCGCCATGCGCGCCCACATTTCGGATGAAGGCATCTACCTTGCGGGAGCGAGTTGGTATCCTGAATTGACTTATGGCGAGAACCAGCTTCGTCCGCTGACCGATTACATTCTGACAGCTGGTGAGATTGAGGGTTTTAAACTTATTGCGTCCGGCGAAACGGATCGTACGCTAACGGATGAGACGGGGCGACTTGCGTGGCGCAGCCCCTACCCGCTTGACGGAATGGCGCTGGTGGGCGGACCTCTCGAAGTCCATTCCGACGTTCATAACAACACTAAGATCGATGTTTACCTCAGACCTGAAAGCGCGCAACACGCCCCCGGTCTGCTACGAACGATTAAGGTGTTCCTGGATCGCTACGAACCGCTGCTCGGTTCCTATCCCGCAAACGAGTACGCTGTGGTGGAGAATTTCTTTTCCAGCGGATTCGCGTTTCCTACATTTAACCTGATGAGTACGCAGGTTATCAACATGGGCCCGCGCGGGCAGATGCGACATGGTATGTTTGATCACGAATTGGTTCATAGCTGGCTTGGGAATGGCGTGTTTGTGCGTTACACGGCGGGGAATTGGTGCGAGGCGCTCACTAGCTATTGCACGAACTACTACGGGTTTGTTTTGGATGGTGATGAGAAAGGCGCGAGGCGGAAGCGGATGAACTTCGTTCATTTTCTCAGTCGAATGGATGAAGAAAAGGACAAGCCCTTGGCCACATTCGGTTTGGAGAACGGCGCGTCGCGGTCGGTGGGCTATGACAAAGGCGCGTTTGTTTTCCACATGCTCGCGCGCCAAATAGGGCAGGATGTGTTTTGGAGGGGAGTGCAACGATTCATCAGGCAGAACATGGGCGAATACGCATCGTGGGTGGATTTGCAAGAAGCGTTCGAGGTGGAATCGGGCGAGGATCTGTCGTACTTTTTCGAGCAGTGGGTTTATGGCAGGGGGGCGCCCAGAATTGAAATCAATTACGCCCGCTACGATCCTACAGGTCGAATGTTGCAAATGGAGATCTCGCAGGGGGAGGACGAATTCGATCTGGATTTGCCGGTTCGGCTCGTGCATGAGAACGGCGAACTCGACTTAATCATCCCGCTTAATCACTCGGCTCTAGAGGTGATGCATGGGCTCGGTATGGTGCCCCATCGTGTCATGATCGATCCGGATTACCATGTGTTTCGTCGCATATCGTTGGACGAAGTTATGCCGACCACTGCGAAGACGCGGTATGGAGACGCATTCGCTTCAGTCGTGCCGGCGGAGATGGATAGCGAACAGTATGGGAAAATGAAAGAGTGGTTTGCTTCAGCATTCGAAGAGGATGAGCGAATCGAATTAATCGCGGGCGATATTGAGGAGGGGGCACTTGCGGAGCGGTGCGTGTTGATCCTGGGGGACGCAGCCTTGGATCCGTACGTCAGCGGTTTTTTAACGGCAATTGATTTTCCTGTGCGATTTATGCCGGGCGAGTTCGAGTACGGCGGAACGGTGTACAGCGACCCGTCACAGGCTGTGATGTGTACGGCAAGGCATCCGGGCGTGGAGGGTGGTGGGGTGACGGTCATCTTTGCCAACAGTGCGAACGCGGTCCCCCGGGCTCAGGTTATTCCCTATTATCCCTACAGTATGGTCGTATTCCAGGGCGGGATGCGTAAGGAATTTTTCGACTTCGAAAGACTCGAAGGAACGTCCATCACGCACCTTGAAAAACAGCCGTAGCTCGGAAGATCGTTGGCGTCGGATGGGCTTTTCCTTCGAAGTGAATCATGGATGCAGACGCGAAGAAATCCGTCGCCAGTGGTGTGATCTTCATCTCGCTTACCCTCATTGGTTGGTCGAGCGTACCGCTTTTTTTGAAGCACTTCACCCTCGAAGGCAGGTACATCGACGCCTGGACCGCCAATGGTTGGCGTTACGGTGTGTCTGCGATCTTGTGGGCGCCGGTTTTAGTTGTGGGAGCGGGTCGTCGCAAACTTCCGCCCAATCTCTGGAAGGCAGCTCTAATCCCGAGCATCATCAATTGCATAGGCCAAGTCACTTTCGCGTGGACACCTTACTTCATAGGCCCTGGGCTCCAGGCGTTTTTGATACGTTTTCAAATCATCGTTGTAACACTCGGTGCGTACTTGCTTTTTCCTTCGGAACGGCGCGTGTTGTCCACCCTGCGTTACTGGATTGGACTTTCGGTTGTTTTTCTCGGATCGATCGGTACGTTCCTGCTGGGCGAGAAATCGCTGCAGGGTGGAACGGCTGTAGGAATCGCACTGGGTGTGTTTTCGGGACTCGTATTCGGCGGGTATGCGCTATCGGTACGTTACTACATGCACGGAGTTAACCCGGTCATTTCGTTTGGTGCGATCAGTCAATACACAGCTATCATGATGGTTTCGATTATGCTCGTTTTCGCAGACGGGAATGGGCTTTCGGCCTTGAAGTTGTCATGGGGCGATCAAGGCATGCTGCTACTCTCGGCGATTGTTGGGATCGCGCTGGGGCACGTTTTCTATTACGCAAGTATCGCGCGATTGGGCGTCTCGGTTGCGGCTGGAGTGACGTTGGTCGCGCCTTTTCTGACCGCTGCCGCTTCGCACTTCATTTTCGAAGAGGTTCTGACGCCTTGGCAATGGTGTAGCGGTCTCGCTGCGATGATCGGCGCGGTCGCCGTTCTCAGTGTTCAGCGAAACGTGAAAACAAATGACGCTTCCAGCAGCGATGGAACTAGCGCCAGCCAGGCCGCCCTGCATTCGGAGAACGAGACATGAACCGAATTTTTCGTTCATTTGCCGGAGTTTTCCCGATGATGATTCCCGCGGTATTGCTATGGTGCGTGGGGTGTGGTGGGAAGTCGGCAAAGGAGGGTACTGCGGCGACGAAAGCACAAACACCGATCTTGCGAGTGGTTACCATCTCGCCCAACGCCGCTCGCATCATTCACGCGTTGGGCGAAGAGGATCGTATCGTTGGCGTGAGCAAATTTTGCAGCGGTTTGCCTTCGCTTAAGGACAGACCTCGTGTGGGTGGACTCTTCGACCCCGATCTCGAACGCATCGCCGCCCTCAAACCCGACCTGGTCGTGCTGCGCGGACAGAACCGGGATATACGTAAACTTTGCGAACAGTACGGTATACGTCTCTATAAGGATCCGACCGAATCATTAGCGGACATCGAAACATGTGCGAAAGACTTAGCGGGGATGTTGGACTGCGAAGAGCGCGGCGAAAAGCTCATCGTTGATTTCCAGAATCGCATGAAAAAAGTGCGTTTGCGCACGGAGAACCTGAAGAAGACCCGTGTGTTGGTGACGGTTGCTCGAAACCCGGAGTCCCTCGCCAACATCCTCACCGTCGGCCAGGATACGTTTCTAGGGGCCGCGATCACGATTGCGGGCGGTGTGAATCCTTTTGAGGAAATTGGCGTGGATTACCCGACGGTATCTACCGAAGCGATCCTCGCTGCTCAGCCCGAAGTGATTATAGAGTTCATCCCTGAGGTTGAAGATGCCAAGCATTGGCAACGGGAGATGAAGAAGCAATGGCGTGAACTAGGAAGTACACCCGCACTCGCGAACAACCGCATCCATATCGTAATTAGCGACAATGCCCTCACGCCCTCGCTTGCATTTGTCGAAGTGATCGAGCAAATGGCGAAACTCCTGCACCCAAACGATCTCGATTGATCATGAGTGCGCAAAGCCATCAATTTCCGCTTGTTTTTAGAGATGTTTGTTATGGGTATGACAAGCGTCGCGCCTTTTTGGGACCTGTTTCTTTTGAGTTGGGACGAGGTGAGGTACTAGCGATCGTCGGTCCCAACGGCGCGGGAAAGTCGACCTTGTTGAGGATTGCGGTGGGACTGCTCGCCCCTGATAAAGGCGAAGTCATGATGGGAGGTATGTCGTTTGCAGAGCAGTCCACGCTTGTACAGTCCCGCATGCTCGCCTATTTGCCGCAGGCTACGCCGACTCCGGTGGGGATGTCCGCTTACGAAGTCGTGCTTATGGGCCGATTTCCGTACCGATCCTGGTCGCTTTTCGAATCCAGCATCGACCACGAAATCGCTCGGACTGCGATGGAAACAACTGCGACGATGGAGTTCGCAGATCGCCCGATCGATCAGCTTTCGGGCGGCGAAGCCCAACGCGTTCACATCGCCGCCGCCCTCGCACAACAAGCGGAAATACTCGTGCTCGACGAACCAATCGCCTCGCTCGATACACGCCATCAGATCGAGCTTCTACAACTCGTGACACGCCTTGCCCGCGATAAAGGCACGTCCGTGCTCATCGTCTTGCACGATATAAACCTCACCGCCCGATTCGCCGATCGTGTGCTACTCCTCGATAATGGGCAGGTTGTTGCCCTCGGCCCTTCGCGCGAGGTCGCAACGCCGGGTGTCCTCGAGCCGGTCTTCGGTGTCAGACTATTAGCGCTTTCGACGAATCCGGGCGAGAAAGCAGCCTGGCTGGTGCCGGATCTGGATCAGGGCGAGTTGGAATGAAAACAATGACGACATTCCGTTTCATCAGGCATTTACTCGCGTGCGGTGCGGTACTAGTTGCATTGTTGCTCATCAGTCCGGGTGTGGGTACGCAATCCCGCGACATTGGCCTGCTGACCGTTTGGCGTTGTGTGATCGGATTGGACCTGCCGCGCGATCAGATGACTGGCAATCCGCTGGTAGACCACGACAGCGATGGAGTGATTTCGGATGAGGAATACGAACACTATCAGGCGCTGGTGCGTACGATCGCATTTCAACATCGTTTTCCTCGCGCAGTACTGGCGTTGATCGTGGGTGTGACCTTGGCTATGTGCGGCGTGACGTTTCAGACACTGTTTCGCAACCCGCTAGCCACGCCGTACACACTAGGGATCGCAAGCGGAGGGTCGTTGGGGGCGCTCATTGCTATTCGCGCGGGGTGGCACGACACGTTCGCAGGCGTGCCGATGGTCACACTTGCTGCATTTTTTGGTGGCCTTGGTGTCGTGGGTTGCGTGTATGCGATCGCGCGGGGGAATCGTCGGCTTACGTCCAATGAGGTGTTGCTTGCGGGAGTAACGCTCGGACTTTTCAGTTCAGCAATGATGATGATGGTGACGGCGATTTCGAGCGAGCGCGAAACGTTTCGCATCGTACGTTGGATGATGGGCTCGCTGGACACGATCTCTCTTCAGAAACCGCACACCATTTGGCCGATAGTCGTACCGGTCTGGGTGCTGTTGACGTTGATGAGTCGTTCGATGAACCAGTATCGCTTGGGCGATGACATCGCGGCGGTGCGAGGCGTGAAACCGCAACGTTTGCTCGCAGCCAGTATCATGATTTGTACGCTCGCGACGGCGGCCGTGGTGGCAACTTGCGGTCCCATCGGATTCGTGGGATTAGTCGTGCCGCACATCGCAGCCATGTTCGTGGGGCAAGACTGCCGATTGCTCATCCCTGCCGCGGGCTTGCTCGGCGGAGCTTTTTTGATCCTCTGTGATTGGGCTTCTCAACTTATCATGGGAATGATGGGTTCGCTCACCGGCCAGCAACTCGCCGCCGCGACTTTGCCCATCGGCGTCATTACTGCTGTAGTGGGTGTGCCGATCTTTGTCACAATGTTGGCAACTCGGCGCATGAAGACGTGAGTCGCTTTTGTGATCGATGTATTTGACTGGTCGCGTTTTTATTCACCGCCGTTGTGCGATTCGTGTTCCGATTCTGCCGGGGCGACCTGTTCCTTGTCCACCTTGTAACCCTCCGCGGTGATAATCTCGGCTACCTTTGCGGCGGTGGGGCCATCTGATGCGAGCCGTACCTTTGCCTGCTTCTTCTCAAACGACACGTCGGCTGTGAGAATGCCTTCGATGGTTTCCAGTTTCTTTTTGATGCCATTGGCACAGCCGTCGCAGGTCATGCCTTCAACATGGAATATCTCCACGCGCTCGCCGGTTTGATCGCTCGCCAGTTCCACCTTGTAGCCGGCCTCTTTGATGATGGACATCACCGCGTCCGCTGAAGGACCGTCGGCGGTCAGTTGAACCTTGGCTTCTTTGTCCGGGAATGAGACTTTAGCGGCAATGACGCCATGAACCTCTTCCAGTTTCCTTTTAATGCCATTGGCACATCCGTCACAGGTCATGCCTTCGACGTGGAACCGTTCGGTACGGCTAGCCGTTTTCACGACCGTTGCATCCTCTTGCTTTTCCCTGGTTCGGTCTTTGCTCGGACCGCTCGTGAGCATGTAAGCGCCAATGAAGGCGGCAGCGAAAACAACGACACCAAGTATGGTTTTGACGGCAGATTGCATCTTCGTCTCCCGATTAGTAGCTGCGCGATATACGCCCGAGCATAGCGGGCGACGTTCAATTTTGAAACGGCCGGCAGGAGCCATTCCTGCGGCCCTGTTGGTATTCTTCTAGATTCGACCGATTTTATTCAGGATCAATAGGCGGATCTCGGTCATGTCCTCGATGGCGTAGCGGACGCCCTCCCTGCCCAAGCCCGAGTCTTTCACCCCACCATAAGGCATGTTGTCGACTCGGAAGCTGGGCACATCGTTAATCACGACTCCGCCCACGTCGAGTTGACTAAAGGCATACATGACATGATCGATATTTTTCGTGAAAATACCAGCCTGCAGCCCATAGATGCTGTCGTTCGTAATTCGGACCGCCTCCTTAAAATCACCGTACGGCTGAATCGTTGCGACCGGTCCAAAGGCCTCGATACAGCTGATCTTCATTTTCGGGTTGACGTTTTCAAGAACGGTCGCGTCAACCATCGCTCCATCACGCTTTCCGCCTACGAGCACCTTCGCTCCACCGGACACCGCTTCGTTGATCCACATTTCGATTCGTTCCGCCTCGCTTTGCGAGATCATCGGTCCGATGAAGGTGTCCTCTTTCAGCGGATCGCCCACCTTAAGCTTGGCGGTTTCTTCCACGAAACGGTTTTTGAATGCTTCGTAGATGTCCTGGTGGACGATAATCCGCTGCACCCCGATGCAGCTTTGGCCTGACTGGTAGTACGCACCGAGAATCACGCGCTGTACTGCGAACTCGAGGTCAGCGTCCCGATCGACGATGCAGGCCGCGTTGCCGCCCAGTTCGAGTACGACTTTCTTTTTGCCCGCTTTGGCTTTTAGATCCCATCCGACGTCCGGCGAGCCCGTGAAGCTCAGCAGTTTGAGACGATTATCCGTGGTGAATAGTTCCGCGCCGTCACGGGAGCAGGGCAAAATGCTAAATGCGCTGTGAGGCCAATCCGTCTCGGCAAGAATCTCGCCGATGATAAGTGCGCCAATTGGTGTTCGACTGGCGGGCTTGAGCACGAACGAGCATCCACAGGCAATGGCGGGCGCGACTTTGTGCGCAACCAGGTTCAGGGGAAAGTTGAACGGTGAAATAAAGCTGCAAGGTCCGACTGGAAATCGCCGCGTTATGCCTTGATAGCCTTCTGCACGCGCGGAGATATCTAGCGGCAGGTACTCGCCGCCGACACGGACGGCTTCTTCAGCTGCGACTTCAAACGTGTCGATGAGTCGCATCACTTCGCCTTTCGCGTCTTTAATGGGTTTACCTGCCTCGATGCAGAGCGCGTATGCAAGTTCGTCGTGGCGGTCGCGAAAACAGCCTGCCATGTGCTTGAGGATGTCCTGGCGAGCATACGAAGGCAATTTTCGCGCCTCTTCGAATCCTTCGACTGCGGCAGCGATGCCGGCGTCGATGGCATCCGGATTCGCCAGTGCGACGCGGCAGGCTTCCTCGCCCGTGTATTTATTGGTGACAGCCAAGTCTGCATTCGGCTGCACCGCCTCACCCGCCAGGTAGTATGGGTATTGCTGCTTGAACATACGCTCCGCCTCCTATCTGCTGAAAAGGACTCAGCAGGGGATGGTAATGCGCAGGTGATGGATGCACTACCGCGCTGGAGCGCGGCCGTTGTATTCAGCAAAATTGGGCTATTTTGGAGTCGGCCCGGGTTTTTTTGAGAAGTTCTCTATGGTGTAAAGAAACCAGCGCTGCCGGGCGCTGCCGGATTTCGGCGTTTGGCGTAGAAAGTAGACCACCCACCGATCTCCACCTTGCACGCGAAACTCGAAGTAGTGGCGTCGCAGGTAGCGGTCGCCGGCGCTTCTGGCGAATTCTGCGTCGGACTGCTTCCAGGTGCTGAGGACTTCCTCGATGTGAAACGCCTCCTTACGCCAAACGAACGCTTTCGGCAGCCCGGGCATGCCTTGGGCCATCGTTTTCGTATCAAAGCCGCTTTCAGCGGGCGTGATGGGTTCGCTGATGAGCTCGGGCATGGTGCTTTTCCAAGTTTCCGCCGCTTCTCCTCGAAACTCATGGATCAGGTCCGGTTCTTTCTACCCAACCGGGGCGGAAGAGTGCCGTAGCTTGCTAGCACTGGGTTGTGGTGAGCCGTAGTCCATCCTTATTCGTTTCCGGTAACGGTTTCCGAGTTACGCCACGACTTAAAATGGAGTTTAGTCGGATTGATTGGGTTGATGCAATGATCAACACGGCTGGCCCTTACGTTGCGGTGAAATCACGCGCGCAAACGAAGGGGCGGTCCTTGGTAAAGAACCGCCCCTTCTGTTGGCCGATGTCTTTGCGGATGAGAGTCAGGGTATCCGCAAGTTCATGGCGCGGTTGCTAGTTTATTGTCTTCCTAGCTGGGGAAGTTGAAGGTCTTGCCGCGGAACGTTGTCGGGCAGGCGACCATGTATGCACCGTTTTTGGTGCGGGCAAAAGCCTTGATCGCGCCCTTGCCGAACTTCTGGTTGAGGAAATTCCTTGCTTGGGTCGGCTTGGTCCAGTCGTACTTGTTGCGCGCCGTGCCGGCCCATTTGTTGAGCTGGGTCTGCGAGATCGTGTAGACGTTCGCGCCCTTATTAATCCAGTTGGTGAAGGTCTTCAGCGTGGTGGGGCTGGGGCGATCGAACTTCGCAGCGCCGGTGGTCTGGCTGTAGAGTGTCTTGAAAGACTGTAACTTCTGTTGGTACTGCTGGTAGAAGTTGGCGTAACCGGGCGCCCACTTTTTGTAGGTCTTGGCGGCTACCGTGGTAGCTGAGCGCTGGTTGGTCGTGCGCGTGTTGCGTTTGTTCGTCGTCTGCTTGCCCGCCGAGCGGAAGTTGCGATTCGTGCGTGTTCGAGTAGCCATATAATTGGTCTCCACTTGTGTTCAAATTGCAAAGGTGCAACGCCACCCCTGATTCGTGGCGTTTCATCGGACCGTGTCCGTTTACCCTTGAGTTACTAACGAAGATTGATTCAAAAAATAATGAAAGTCGGAGTTCTCATCATATTGGTGGAGCATGGGAGGGAGAGTCTACGGAACCGTCGGCCTCCTCTTGGGTGACGCCTGTTCTTGTGAACAGAGCCGTACAAATTTCGGCTCGCGGCTTCCGGGCAGTGACCGAGAAAAACGATGTATGATCGCGTTCTCAGCCGTTCGATCCACGATATCGGAGCGCGTGGATAGTGCTTGTTCCTTTCAATGCGCGAACGATTTCGGTGGTCAGCTTTGTTCGCAGGAGGTAAAATCGACCTCCGTCATCAGGTTTTGAATTGACGCAACTAGGTGCTTTTGAGTGTTTGTTCTGTATGATCGATTTTTTGGTCTAATGGGGTATTTGAAGAACTTGAAACGCGATTGGTTGGTTCCATGAGCTATGCCGTTTGCGGGATTGATCCGGGGTTAGGCACGACTGGCTATGCGGTCGTACGCGATGAAATGGGAGCGCTAACCATCGTGGACGCCGGCGTTTGTCGATTCGAGGCGGGATTGCCTTTGGCGCTGCGTTTGCGGCAGGTGGAGGAAGATATTCAGTCCATGCTCATCGAACATCGTCCCGATCTCGTCGCCGTCGAACAGCTTTATGCCCACTACAAGCACCCCCGCACGGCCATCCTTATGGGGCACGCAAGAGGTGTTATCCTGGTTGCCGCCGCGAAACAGGGGATTGAAGTGCGGGATTACGCAGCTACACGGGTGAAACGGTATTTGACGGGTAATGGCCGAGCATCCAAGGCGCAGGTGCAAGATGCGGTTGCGCGCGTGCTAAGGCTTCCTGAGTTACCCGAGCCGTCCGATCTTGCGGATGCATTGGCAATTGGTTTGTGTGCGCTCGACGATCTGCGCAGTCCCAAACCGGTGGAGATGCGGGCATGATCGTTCGCATTACCGGAAAGTTGATCGAGGTGGCGGAGGAGTTCGTTGTGATCGAGTGCGATGGATTGGCCCGTGAGGTGCTCGTCCCGCCGTTCGCCATTCCCGAGTTGGCAGCGTGTCGAGGCAGGGAGGTGACCCTGCATACGCAGGAGTTTTTGGAAGGCAATCAGGCGAGTGGCAATTTGGTGCCCAGACTGCTCGGTTTCCTGCATATGGAGGACCGACTTTTCTTCGGACGATTTGTTTCGGTTAAGGGGATAGGTCCGCGTAAAGGTTTGAAGGCGTTGTCCGAGCCGGTGCGACGCATTGCGACATGGGTTGAGTCGGCGGATACGAAATCCCTGGCGACGCTTCCTGGCATTGGGAAGCGGGCTGCGGAGATGATTGTTGCGAGTTTGAAGGACAAGCTTTCGGACTTTGCGATGGAAGGGGCGGGTGAGCGTGCCGAGGTGGTGCAACTTTCGAACGCCCAGCGCGACGCGTTGGAACTCATGGTAACGTGGGGAGATAGCCGGGCGGATGTGGAGCGTTGGATCGAGCGAGCCGCTCAGCTTCATCCCGATCTGGAAACGGTGGACGAATGGGTTCGAGTCGCTCTTCGGGTTCGCAGCGGCGTGGAAGGATAGCAGCCAATGGCGAGAGATCGCATTATCCACTCAGAGAGGCGTCCGGAGGATGAGTCCGTTGATTTCGCGCTCCGGCCCACGAAGCTCAACGAAATGGTGGGTCAGCCTGCCCTGATGGAAAAGCTCAGCATTGCGCTTGGGGCGGCGAAAAAACGTAACGAGCCTATGGAGCATATTCTGCTCGAAGGCCCGCCGGGACTGGGAAAGACGACACTTGCGTGGGTTATCGCTCGTGAGATGAACGACAAAATTCCGCGCATCACCTCTGGTCCATCGTTGTCGAAACAGGCAGATTTGATGACGCTGCTGACCAATATGGAGCAAGGCGACGTTCTTTTCATCGATGAGATACACCGACTACCTCGTGCTGTCGAAGAGTTCATGTATCCGGCGATGGAGGACTTTCGTGTCGACTTCACGATTGAAGGCGGACTTAGTGGCCGGGTGGTCAATTTCGCGTTAAAGCGATTTACGCTTATCGCGGCGACCACTCGGGCGGGTCTTCTAAGTGGTCCGCTACGAGACCGATTCGGTCATCATTATCACTTTGAATTTTATTCGACATCCGATTTGACTTCGATTTTGATGCGATCTGCAAGCAAGCTAGACTTGAAAATCGACAAGGTTTCGCTCGCAACGATCGCCTCGCGGAGTCGGGGTACACCTCGGATCGCCAATCGGCTGTTGCGGCGTGTGCGGGACTACGCCCAGGTGCGGGCAGACGGTCAGCTTGGACCTGGTGTGGTGGAGCAAGCACTGAAAATTCAACAGGTGGACGAATTGGGTCTTGACGAATTGGATCGTTCGTTTCTTAGCGCTTTGATCAGGGTATATGGCGGGGGGCCTGCAGGTATCGAAGCACTCGCGGCGACGATGGGCCAGGAACGCGATACGCTTGAAGATCTGGTCGAACCCTACCTTTTGCAAATCGGCTTTGTGATTCGTACTAGACAAGGCAGGCAGGCGACGAAGCAGGCGTATGACCATATGGGTATTACTTATCAGCCCAGGGCGTCATCTGGGCAAACGGGTGAGACAGGCACTCTGTTCAATGAATAGGGTGTCTGTCGATGGCCCACGTGCTCTGGATTGCGGTCAGGAATGTGGAACGGCTCGTAGTTCACTCTTAACGGTTGTAACTTTCTCGTCAGTGGAGACTTGGTCCTCGCTCGGACCTGCTGGATGGAGCAAAGGGAAAGGGGGGTCTGACGATTGGCGCTCGGGCCCGACGATGAGTTTGCGAAGCATCAAATTGTACCACAATTGCGGTTCAAGCTGCCGCGCGAGTGTCTTTGCGTTTTCCGACCAGGTTTGCCGCGACGAATCATCAGCCATGTTGTCGAGGGCATCGCTGAGGCTTTGCTGATCGTGCGGCGCGACCGACAAACCGATCCCGCCCTCGCGCACCATTCGATCCACGTATGATCCTTGGGGCACAATGGCAAGAACAGGTTTGCCCGCCGCAAGGTAATCAACCAATTTTGATGGGAAACAGCCGCGAACTTCTTCGGGGTACGGTGTGTTCTCACCTAAGGCAACTACGCATACGTCTGCTTCGCACAGGCCTTTCATCGCGTCAGATCTGGTAAGCCATCGGTTGTCTTGGTTCCGTAAGAGTGGGTGCGAATTGCTTTGAAAAGTAAGCTCGATATCTGTGCGATGTTTCACAGCCTGAATGAGCGAGCGTATTGCGTCTTCGTGCGCTTCGTACACCGCGCCGCTGTAGACGAATCGCTTCCGTTGTCGATTTTTGTTTGTGTCGCCGGCTGGTGCCACATCCGCAGGGAGTGTGTGTGGGAGAACCCAGCATGCCCTCACCCCTTTTGAGCGATAATAATCGGCGAATTCCTCCGTAGGTACAAACACCGCCGATGCTTCACGTAAGGCTTTCTTCTCAATCCACGACCAAAAAACGCGTTTCACCGTGCTGTTGCTAAGCAGTCCCGCACCACATAAGTCATGCATGTAGGCTACAAACGGCAGATCAAGCCGTCGCGCAATCAGGTAACCTGCCAGTAGGCTGTACCGATGTGGAAAGACGGCGAGCACGCGCTCCGCACCGAACTCAAGCTGCATTTGTTTCGCCCGGGATACCATCCGCCAGGCCGTAATGACGTTGGCTAGAAACGTCCAAAAGCGCACGGGCTTGTCGCTCGATAGCGCGTAGTCGACCCTATGTACCGGGATAGGCGGCGTAGGATGCGGCACCTCTGGTGAAGATAGCTTGTCGTACCTTGTGAGAACGCGAAAAAGTTGGCTATCGCCTTGTTTGAACAACGAGGATAAGACGTTGGCGGAGGCGCGACTGGTGGGTGCCCAATGCCATGAGACAATAAGTGTTTTGACCGGTGAAGCTGCTCTGAGCGACCACTTGGGAATCTCCACGTCTGCGGAATCAGAACCGAGGTAGTTTCGCAACCGTTCGATGTAAACGTCGGGCCGGCTGTTGCGCTGCCGATTGCCGGAAAGAAATCCAAGCCATTGTGCCAACGTAATCCACTCACCGATCAGTACTGTAAGTCCGTAAGATCTTATGGAGTGCATTTGGCGCGCGATGGACTTCGCCTTGTTGTGGTAGGGGTGAACGAACAGGAACAGCGCTACAGCTGCCGCGGCCGCTCCGAAGGTCCATCCCTGGTATGTGGGCATTAGGATCGCCAACGTGATCCATGTGGTGAGGGCGACGTAACGTTGGGTTGCGTAACGGAACTGATCCCAACCTCGTCCTATGTGCGCTTCGCCTCGTGCGTAGCCTTTGAATTGCCTGAAAGTTTCACGCCAACCGTTCCTCGGTTGCCAGCGTACCCGAGCGTTGGCTGCGAGAACGTACTTAGGAGCGGGAGAAAGCGAGCGAAGCTTCAAGTCGAACAGTGTGTCCTCCGCCGTATACAGCCAATTGGGAAATCCCATCGCGTTTTTCCATACACCTTTACGAAAAGCGATGGAACGCGCTGAAGGATTGAATGTCGTCGGATTGAGTGGTTTGAGCGCGCCCGGCATCGTAAGTAAACCTGCAACTTCTTGGAAAATCGTCTGCGGATCAATCTGATAATGTCCGCCCACAATATCAACTTCTCTATCAGCAAATGGGGCAATGATGTGTTCGAGCCAGTCGGGTTCAGCTGCGCAACCAGCGTCGATGCAAGCGATGATCTCGTGCGTCGCGCTCCGAATGGCCCGATTTCGTCCTTCTGCAATGTTGCAGCGTTTGCCCGATTGTAGCTTTACGGACGGATATTTGTTTACGATTTCAGTCATTGCTGTTAGCGCATCCTGGCTGCTGCCGCCATCTGCGACGATGACTTCATCTGGAATTAGAGTTTGGTTCGCCAAGCTCTCTAACATGATGCGCAGGCCGTCGGGGTCGTTTAGCACCGTAGATATTACGGTGACAGGTGACGGATTAGGCTTCTTGGGGGATGAGGCGGATTGGCCTGTGACGGCTGTTTTTAATTCCTTGGTATTTGGTGCAGCGGATTGGTTTTTCGGTTGTTTTGCGCGCCAACTGCGGGAAAGCGACCATTCATCAGGATCACGAAAGACATCCGTTATCGTGGCGGGCGAAACATCCTCCACGATAATGCACGAATCCACAACCCGTGCACTTCGCTGCAAGACCGAATCGTGTGCTTTTGAACTTGAGCACAACAATAAAGATGCATTACGCATGATGTGACGTTGCGTGACCCACCTTATGAACTCCCGCCCTGGGGACAAACTCTCATGGTTGGCCCGTGGAGCTTGCCACGCTTGCCGGACATCACATGCCCAGGGAACGTGTGTCCAGCGAGCCAAAGCAAGAGCGATGAGATGCGCCCGGTGCCCGCACGAACTGGAGAGGAGCATGTCCGGTCGCTGTTTTCGTATTGCTTCGATGCCTCGCACGATGGCCGGTGTGATCCAGGGATCAAAGATCGAGTTTTGGACAATCGGTTTAAGTCCCACTTGCGATCGGATTGCGTTATTTATTGTTCGGTACAAACTACGCAGGGTGAAGTGCCTTGCAACAATCAAGTTGACGTCCTCATTCGCTTCGGGAACCTGATTTCCGTTAGGCGGTCGGAAAGTCAGTACGTCAACTGACCAGCCCGTTTCTCGTAGTGCACGAAGCATGGCGGCGTCCCTCGAATCGGTATCCGCAGGATGGTCGAGCAAGGAATCTCCAATGAGTAGGCATTTGCGTTTTTCCCCCTGGTTTGACATCTTGCCGTTTTCCTTCTTTTCCGCGAATACTAAAACTTTAATAAAACACTTGTCCTGCAGTGCGTAATGCGCCCGCATCCACAAATGCGGGCGTGGATCAACCTTTTCAATCGATGGATCGCACACGTGTTTATCGGCTGTTGCGGAGGGGCGGTTTGGCGCACAGTCACAAGTTCGCTACGCTCTTCGGATTCACTTTTGGAGCAGCGGACAGTACTGTTAGGAGCGTTCGAACCTGTTATTCTCGATCTTGTCCCTCTTGCCCATCTCGCTATACTCCGCTGGCATGCACAAGCACTACGTCCTAGATGCCAATATTCTCTTGCACGACCCGCATTCGATCTTCAATTTCGCGGACAACACGGTGATCGTGCCTGTGGGGATTCTTGAAGAGTTGGATCGCTTCAAGAAAGAACGGACAGATCGCGGCTTCAATGCTCGCCAGGTAGCACGAATTTTAGACAGTTTGAGACTCAAAAACCGGCTTACCGAGGGCGTATCCCTCTCCAATGGTGGGACGTTGAAGGTGTATTGCGAGCCCGACCGGGTAATGTCCTCGTTGTCGACAAATGGCGATTTGGAGATTTTACGAGTTGCCTCAGCTTTGCAGCAAGCTCATCCAACCACGCCTGTAGTCATCGTCACCAAGGATATCAACCTGCGAATCC
The DNA here is from genome assembly GCA_028282665.1 of Phycisphaerae bacterium. GTDB lineage: Bacteria > Planctomycetota > Phycisphaerae > UBA1845 > UBA1845 > JANQHN01. Next base: position 20,186 of record JANQHN010000103.1, read on the forward strand.
GGGCGGATGTCTCAGGATTGCGGGCGGAGGATTACGAAACTGATCACGTGATACCGTCCGACTTGGAGACGGAAGAGGTCGAGGTTAGCGTTTCCCCCGAAGAACTCGAGTCCTTCCGTGAAGCAGGAGAGCTAAAGCTCGCGGCGAAAAGCCTTTACGACCCCAACGAGTACGTGTTGATAAGACCCAATGATGGGGGTAAACACACGGCGCTCGGGCGTCTCTTGGACGATGGTCAAACGCTTGTTGCACTCAAGCAGCCGGAAAATGGGTTATGTGGCATCAAGCCACTCAACAAAGAACAGTATTATGCAGTGGATGCGTTGCTCGCACCGGAGATTCAGCTTGTAACCTTGATGGGTAAAGCGGGTACGGGCAAGACGCTGCTCGCGATGGCCGCGGCGATCTACCAGACAATGAAGCACAAAGACTACCGTGGCATGCTGGCGGCTAGGCCTGTCGTTCCACTGGGGCGCGATCTGGGCTTCTTGCCGGGCGATATAGAAAGCAAGCTCGAGCCGTGGATGAAGCCCATTTCGGATACGATCGATTTTATTCTGGATACCGGAGGGGCGATTCGCAACAACAATGATTCCGCGGCCTTGCTGGGATCAGGTTATCTGGAGATTCAGCCGCTTGCGTACATTCGCGGGCGCAGCATTTCTAATCGGTTTGTCGTCATTGATGAAGCGCAAAACCTCACCCCGCTTGAAGTCAAGACGGTTATCACGCGGATTGGCCAGGATTCCAAGGTGGTGCTGACAGGTGATCCTTTCCAGATCGATAATCCTTATGTCGACGCCAACAGCAATGGTTTTTCCTATTTGGTGAATCGTTTTCAAGATCAGGGAATCGCTGCCCACATTTCACTGAGTAAAGGTGAGCGGAGTGAATTGGCAGAATTAGCAGCCAATTTACTTTAGACGCCCATGTTAAGCGTGGAGGATTGGTGTCTTTCGCGCTGACAATCGGTTTAATATCACATTAAGATTTACATGGTGTGAGTTGGGAAAAATGCAGATTTTCTTAGAGCGGCAGTGCGCGCCGCTACTAACCTAGGAATCGAGGTTTGCGCAATAAGGCTGCTGCATAAGTCGTATTTCACAGGATGTGAATTGCAGCCTGTGATTTGCCTTTCCTTGGTTGTGTTGTACGTTATTAACGCGGCGTTAAGGTCGCAGGTGCTTGGCACCTATCGGTGGTCCCAAATGGCTTCGGTAGAGTGAGCATGGCTTCCAAAGATCGTCGGTTTGTCAACGGTAACGTATGGCACGGCGTAAGGTGAACACATAGCCCGGAAGCGTGGAATTCGCTCGAACGTTTGGGAGTGTCGAGGTGCAAAACCCTAGGAGGGTTGCCTTGGCTGGTGCATGGAGACATCTGCGTAGCAGGTAAGGCTAAGCGAGGCTGATTGATACTCTGTGGCGCAAGCTCATTTCTATCTATCGGATGGGAGTTGGGTTAAGCGTGTGAGAGGAGCATTGGGCGGAATCCCATGCAAGGCCTTTGCTGA
>JANQHN010000143.1 GCA_028282665.1 Phycisphaerae bacterium
GATTCGTATAATGACCGTGCATAGCGTACGCGCGGGTGATTTCGCATGAGTCCATCACGCCAGTAGGCTTCGCAGGACTCCAAAGACTCAAGTGGTGAATCCATGGATGGAATCAATTCGATCTTTGCGTCAGGCGAGAGGCCCAGCAGCGATAGAACACGTATGCGTTTTTTCTTGGCTTCCGACTCAATCGAATGTAACGCGACGCGGTGCCTCTCCAACTCGAACCGGATTGTGCGGGCTTCGATCGGGCGAAGTTCGCCTGCTGTCGCCAGCTTGTTCGCGATCCCGGCCGCATGTTCCACTTCCTCGATATGGTTGTACGTCAGTACAAGCCGTTCATCTACCTCGGACCATTCAATCCATGTGCGAGTGAGTTCGTCCAGCAGTTCCCATTCGGCGATGACGATCTGACGGTACGCGTTGTTGTACTCCGCCCATGCTAGGTTTTGCTGCAACGCCATCCGACCCGAGAGTGGAATCGTCAACGACAATCCCACGCCCGCAATCCAAGGTTCATCCACGTATTCTTTGTTTTGCTTGCGGAATCTGGGCGTCGTGGTTTCCAGTCCGTTCAATCCAAGGCCGTCGATCGATCCGCCATCGAAGTCGAATCCAGACTCATCACCGCGGTTGACGATGCGCAAAACTTCGGCCTGGAAGTTCGGATCAGGCCACCATCCGGATTCTCTCGCAGTTACCAGTGGCACATTGGCCTGCGCACGGCGAGTGCGTAGCGCGGGATTGAATACCAGCGCCACCGCTTCCGCCTCGCCTAGCGACAGACCGTCGGAGGTATCGAAAGCGGTAGGACAATCTTCGCCTTGCAGGCGTGTTGCGTACTCGCGAACAGTTGTCGTATTCACTTCGCGCGATAAGTACGACTCGGCGTACGATTCAAGATTCAGCGGCCTGCGTTCGTAAGTTGCGCAGCCGCTACTGATCAATATCCCTGCCGTCGCCAATGCGGCAGGTTTCCAGCTGATAATCATGATGATCTCTGTTTTGAAGGGAACACGAACAATCACGTTGAGAGGCCGATTTCAACGACGGCTTCTAATGACAGACGACTGCGCGCGGATTTACCTTTATCGTCTCCCGGTGTCGGTGAGGATTGGCGGGAAGGTCAATTCAGTAGGGGCAAAGATACGTCGTACAGGTTCAAACGTGGTGGCACATCGAGTGCGCTTGTATAGTTGACTGTTGAGTATGCCTGCGCGACTGGGAACATTTCCAGGTGAAGTTGGATGTCAAGCAGGATTTGTGTGCTGCGATGGCCGAATAGGCTGCCTGGCTCAGTTGATACACACAGGCTGCATGAGTCGAATTCATGCTCGTGAATTGGCGCATGCTTCGCCTGAACGTGTTCATGATGCACATTAGGGTTGCAAGCAGAGCATAGGCCATTGTCGTTGGTGTATGGTGTGCAACCCCCGCCCAGGTGATGTAACGCGTGCGCACTTCCCATGATCATCTGCATGAAGCACAATGCGAGCAACGCGACTGGACGAGCCTTGTTCATAACCTGAAAGTATACAACAATGCGTTCGCTAACCAAGCGTTCGTTACAGTCTGGTTGCAGGTAGCCCTATTGAATTAGAATAGTCGAGGAAGTTTGGTAGGTTGGGGGTGTTAGTGTGCGCCCATTTTCCATCGTCGCCGATTTTCGAAGGCTGCGATGTCGGCGATTGTGGTTCGTTCAAGAAATTGACGCAAATCGCGACGGTAGCCTGTACAAAACTCATGGGCTGGGCAGGCTCGATCATCCGTGCATCGTTCATTTCCCAGCATGCACCGGGGATCAATTATCGGGTCTTCGAGTGCTTCACAAATCGAAAAGAGCGTGATGTCATTCGCGGGCTTCGCGAGCAACACGCCACCACCTACTCCTCGCTGTGTTAAAACGATTTTTTTGCGCGAGAGTGTGTTGATGATCTTGGCTAAATAAGGTCCGGGGATGCTGCAGGCTTCGGATATTTCCTTGACCAACACCGGCTTACCGCTCAAAGCAGCCACGCAGCTCAAGGCGGACGAAGCGTAAGCGACAGCCTGACTTAACATCGCAAGTCTCCCACGTCGGGTAATTCTCAATGTTGTTTTTACGAAAAAATGACCATTTAGTCAAGTATTCGTATGGATAAGAATTCAATTTTTGCCAACTATGGCGATTATTATTCATTTCCTCTTGACGCAAGCATCAGAAATGGACAGAATTGAAGCCTGAAATTGTTGATTGTGTAGTCATGATTTCGGGCACGGGAACACGATCCAAAGCATCGCTTCACACTATGGATCGTGGGGAGGTAGACTGGACATGACCGCAGGCGCGGATCAGGTAGCACCCGCATTGGTTGCTTCGGGAGAGAAGCAGGGTACGGGTGTGCGACTCGAGCAGTTCTCGTACGACGATTCGGTCGTGCGTGCCTTCGCTGTGATCACGTTGGTTTGGGGCGTGGTAGCATTTCTTGTAGGTCTTATTGCCGCCCTGGAGTTGGCCGCGCCTGGAGCGAATCTGGGCATCTCGTACATTACCTTCGGCCGGCTTAGGCCTTTGCACACCAATGCGGCAATTTTCGCCTTCGCGGGCAACGCCATCTTCGCCGCCGTGTATCACTCGACTCAAAGGCTTTGCAAAACGCCGATGTTCAGCAAGACGCTGAGTTGGGCGCATTTCTGGGGTTGGCAACTGATCATCGTTTGCGCCGCCGTGAGTCTCCCACTGGGCATCACCTCCGGCAAAGAATACGCCGAACTCGAATGGCCTATTGATATCTTGATTGCCGTCGTCTGGGTGATCTTCGCGATTAACTTTTTCGGCACCCTCGCTATCAGGCGCGAACGATACATGTACGTCGCGCTGTGGTTCTACATCGCGACTCTGATCACTATCGCAATTCTGCACATTCTCAACAGCCTTGCGTTCCCGGCCGGACCATTGAAGAGCTATTCCGTCTACGCTGGTACGCAGGACGCTTTCATGCAATGGTGGTACGGTCACAACGCGGTAGGCTTCTTCCTGACCACGCCGTTTCTCGGGTTAATGTATTACTACCTGCCCAAGGCGGCGAATAGACCTGTCTTTTCCTACCGATTGAGCATTGTCCACTTCTGGTCGCTGGTGTTTATCTATATTTGGGCTGGGCCTCACCACTTGCACTACACCGCGACTCCCGAGTGGGCGTCGACGCTGGGCATGCTCTTTTCAGTTATGCTGTGGATGCCGTCGTGGGGCGGTATGCTCAACGGGCTTCTGACGCTTCGCGGTGCTTGGCACAAAGTGGCAGTTGATCCGGTGTTGAAGTTCTTTGTGGTTGCAGTCACTTTCTACGGCATGTCGACGTTCGAAGGGCCTTTGCTATCGGTCAAGAGCGTCAACGCACTGTCGCATTACACCGATTGGACCATCGCCCATGTCCACGCGGGCGCCTTGGGGTGGGTTGGTGGAATGGTGTACGGCATGATGTACTGGCTCATGCCGCGGCTGTTCCAGACCAAGCTCTACAGCACTAAGCTCGCCACGGCACATTTTTGGTTCAGCACCCTGGGGATCGTGCTTTACATCCTGCCAATCTATGTCGCGGGCATTACGCAGGGGCTCATGTGGAGGGCGATTGACGATTCGGGGCAACTCGCCTACCCGGACTTCGTCGAGACCACGCACGTGCTTGTTCCGCTTTATTGGATCCGCGTTCTGGGCGGCGCGATGTACCTTGCGGGCGGCATCCTTTGCGGTTGGAACATGTACAAGACTTGGCTTAGCAGGCCTAAGCAGTACAAAGTCGAAGTTCACGAAGCTCCGGCGCTCACTCGTCAATATACCGATCCGCCCAAGCCTACTTCGCGACTTGACGATCATGCTGTGTTGGGTATTGCGAAAAAGATCGACATCTGGCTTCAGGGCTGGTGGCATCGCCGTTGGGAGCGCTTGCCGTTGACGTTTAGCATTTGGGTTGCGGTTTCGGTAATTGTTGCGTCACTTTTCGGGATTGTGCCAATGTTTGTCATTAAATCGAACGTCCCGACCATCGCTTCAGTCAAACCTTACACG
>JANQHN010000147.1 GCA_028282665.1 Phycisphaerae bacterium
GGCAAATCGGCCCAACGAATAAATGACCAGCGCCGTGATCAGCATGACGACGACCAAGGCATAGGGTCGTGGACTGCTGGCCATCTCGGTAATTCCCCAGAAGATTTGGACCGGAGCGACCTCGTAGTAGTCGAACATCAACGGCGTACCCAGTTCCGTAAACGACCAAATGAACACGATGGTGCTACCTGCAAAAACGCCAGGCAAAATCAAAGGCCATGTGATTCGGCGAAATCGCGTCCAACGGGATGCTCCGAGGTTGTCCGCCGCTTGCTCCATCGCGGGATCCACGTTGGCCAATGACGCCGTGGCGTTGAGGTAGATGATTGGATAGAGGTGCAGCGCCTCCATAATCACGACGCCCCATAGCCGCGACCCACCCAGAAAATCGATCGGATTGGCCGGATCGACGATCCCGAGCTCAGCAAAGAAGCTGTTGATTGCCCCGAATCGACCAAGCAAATGGCGTAATCCGATCGCCCCGACGAATGGCGGAAGAATGAGCGGCACAAGCAAAAGAGCAGCGAAGATCGACTTGCCCGGAAACTCGTAACGCGTCGCAACGACCGCAAGTGGCACAGCCAAAAGTAAACTCAGCGCGGTTACCAGCACCGCAACAATCATGCTATTGATGAGACTGCTGCGGAGGATCGGATCGGCAAAAACGCCCAGCACGTGACTGGTGGTAAACGTACTGGTACCGTCCTCTTGAATGTCCTTGAATCCCTCGGCCAGCAAAAGCCCGATAGGCCAGATCAAAAAACAAGCCAAGATCAGCAAACACGCTGCAAGCAGCGCATAATGCTTGGCGACCGACCACCTAAACGGCGATTTTGCGGCTAATTGGGGGAGTTCTGCATGCACGGATATCCCACTCGCAGATGATAAGAGCTAGACTGCTTGCCATTGAGGCGGACCACGACTCGCGCCGATCTACGTCGCGCCTCATCTTAGACCGGCTCGTCCCGCCTGCCAAGGATACGGTTTGCTCCATCAACGCAATTCGTCATAATCCCCGGTGTAAACTGAGCGATGCCGGAATCTCCAGAACAATGGAGAGGAGATTCGTCTTCAAGGGCTTGATATCGTAGCCTGGCTCAGCTGTTAGCCATACATAACTACTGCGGTTACGCGATTCGCCAAATTGGAAGGGCATGCCATGCGAGCGATCCTGACAGGCCAGGTGGGCATTAACAAAAAATCGTACGTGGACAATGTCGCTCAACTCGCCCAGGCAAGGGGCGACGCGATTCACACGTACCACGTCGGCGATCGCATGTATCACGAGGCCCCAGACGTCCGCGCGGGCAAAATCCTCGACTTGCCGCTCTCCCGATTGCACGGCCTGAGGCGGTCTGTGTTTAAAGATATCATCAATGACTCCGCGGGCAAACCCAATATCCTGGTCAACACCCACGCCACTTTCCGTTGGCGACACGGTCTGTTTCGCGCATTCGATTTCGATCAGATCGAACAACTCAAGCCTGACATGTTCATTTGCATGGTGGACAACATTGAGGCGGTATTCCACCGACTGCACGAAGAGCACGAACTCCACGCGACACTCAAAGACATGATGGTGTGGCGGGAAGAGGAAATCCTCGCAACGGAATTGCTCGCCCTGGCTGTGGACTGCGGATCGCGATGCTTCATACTGCCGCGCGGTCGAAACCGCCCGACACTCGAAACCTGCTATCGTCTCATTTGCAAGCCTGAGCTGAAGAAGGCGTACATCTCATTTCCGATGAGTCACGTGGTTGATATGCCTGACGTGCTGGCGGAGATCGATGAGTTTCGCGCGGTGCTGGCGGAAAAACTCGTGTCGTTTGATCCGGGCGACGTGGACGAAAAACTGTTGATCGAATCGGCAATTGCGGCAGCCAAAGAGGGTAAAGACTTCATTCCAACACGCGTGTTGTCCAGCAAGGATGAGGAAATCGAGTTTAACGTGCCTGCCGCTCAAATCCTTGAGATTGCGAGTGACATCGACGGACAAATCTATGCTCGGGACTTTCAGTTGATCGATCAGGCGGACATGATTATCTCACTCGTACCGGAGTTGGCTGGTGGTGTTCCGGGACTTTCGAGCGGCGTGGAACGCGAGCTCCATCACGCCTATGAACACAGCAAGGAAGTTTACGTCGTCTGGAAGCCCAAACGAAGCCCCAGCCCCTTCATCACGGAAACCGCCACACGCGTTTTCGCGTCGACGGAGGAGGCTATTGAGTACTTTACGTCGGAAGGGATTATCGAATAAACATTTAAACATTGGCTCCCAGGTACGAACTCGTATCTTGCGGTTGACCGCACGTAACGCAGGTGTACGCTACACTGGTGCCGGAGTGCAAACGGCTGGCGCGTTTCTTTTGATGCAACCTCACAGCCATCGCAATTTAAGGAGAAATGCCATGAAGCGCACACTCGCCATATTGTTCCTGTCTTTGGCAGTTCTCATTCCTACCGGCTGCGATTCGCTGATCGGCCTGTTGCAACTCGACATCGTCACGGTTGTCATGATCAACGAGGGCAACGACAATATCGAGGGCGAACTTTACTACGCCAGCGAACAACTTCTACCACGTGAAGCCATCATTGCCGGCGGAGAACGAGTGAATTTCGATTTGCGCGCCGGCGAGACATTCGTCTTCTCGCGCGACTGCGATGATCTCCAGGCCATCCTCATCGCCGACGCCGACGTGCAGAGTGTCTTCGGGCAAAACGAAAGCACGTCCACCTTGCGCGACGGCACCGACTTTAATTGCGGTGATCGCATCACCTACCGTTTCAGGTACAACGATCTCGGCTTGAATTTCGATATCGATCAGGACGTGAACTGACGTGCATCACCCGAGCTTGGCCTCCAAAGCCTCGCACAAACACAAAAAATGGGGCGCTCGCTTCTTCAAGACGTCGGGATTCAATTCCGCAACGAGCTTGAAAGAACGCCTACCCTTTTTGTATGTCCTGTCTTTGCCACACTCTCGCGTCGCGTTTTTGAGCGCCTCCTGGATCTGATCCTTCGAACAGCCCTCCAAGTTGCTCAATGCCGGCAGGCTACCCTCGATCAGATCCTGTTTAAAAAAACGCTTGAGTGCGTCTCGATCGGCAACACACCACGTCTCCATGCACTGCACCATCAATTGCGCCTGATCGTCTTGGACGTCATCAGGCCGTTGCCATTTGTCCGCGGATCGCAGGTGCTCCCACGCTCCGTGGTTTTCATTCACCGGCACTTCGCTGTCCACGAGCATCATAGGATACTCACCATCTCCGGCGCTTTGGCACATTGTTTTGAAATCTTTGAAAACCTCGTTGCGACTCCCACAGGGGATGATTTTCGGCATTCGACCAGCAAAACCGGCACGCTCAAACAACTTTCGAAACCCACGACGGCATTCAATGCGCACGGAATTCTTTTCGCCTCCGCCTTCAACAAACAAAAGCACTTTCACCAGCGCGTACCTCCGATCTCACCTCTCATCCACAGATCACCCAGGCGATACTTCTCGAGCCAGACCTTGAGTCGGTCGGAGTCAAGCCGCTCCATTTGAGTTTGCCCCTCATGTTTCTCGCAGACCACTACGTACTCCGGATGATCGGTGAAGCAATCAACGAGAATATCCGAGTGGGTAGTCACAAACAATTGAGTGCGCTTTGAGGCTTCGATCATCAATTCGGCTAATCCCGGCAGGATATCGGGGTGTAAGCCCAGTTCCGGTTCTTCAATACAAACGACTGGAGGCGGATCAGGATCACAGAGGATGGCGAGCAGGCAGAGATAACGGAGTGTTCCATCCGACAGGCGGGTCGCCGGCATGCTGAACGCAGACTCAACCACGAACAATTGTGCGGTTCCAGCCTCAATCTCGATGCCAAAATCCTGAATTCCGTCGTACAGTTGCTGCAACAGTTCGAGAACACGACGCTTGATCTCAGGTTGGCCTGTGAATCTATTTAGTACAAGACCTAGATTGCGACAGTCTTTAGCCAAGTGGTGAGCTGACTCGTCTGTCTTTTGCGGTAGCCTTGGTGGGGCGTCGCGCCCCATAGACCAATCTCGATAAATCCGAATACTCCCATAGAACTCACCAAGGTACGTAAGTTGAGGGTACTGATCCGGGTCCTTGCGCTGTGAGAGGATTGATTCGTCCGGCGATACCTCTTCTCGTCGGAGTTCGCGATTCTTAGCTGCATCATCAACAATGACAGACAGGACTGGCTTCCCTCTTTGGAATCTGTAATAGAAAAACGGCTCTTCTTTTCCAGAATAGGCTTCCTGGTTCTCGACCGATTCATCACTAAGTTCGAATCTCCGGCCTCGCTCCAAAAACTCAATCACATGGCGCAGGGGCTGATTTCCCTGGGGGTTTTCAATGACCAAATCGCAAGATGCTGCCAGCGAGCGGTCTCTTTTCCACAACCACTCAGTTATCCCACCACTTGTTCGGATAGGCGTTGCGAGACGGGTAGGGGCATGGTGAAGTAGATTCAGTACATCAATCAGATTTGACTTCCCCGACCCGTTCGGTCCAATGAGTACATTGAGACGTTCCAGGTGAAGCGGCGGTGTATCAGGTCCGAAGGAGAGGACGTTGCGGAGCGTGATTTCTTTAATCGCGGGCTTGGAATGACCCATGTGATTGCTCCTTAGCGGGCGCGGCTCATTGCCGGCCTATCCGCCGTGGTTCACCTTGAGCGTCAGGCGGTTGCCGGATTTTTCCGTTACGTCGAAAGTCAGGTCGTCGACTTCCATCAGTATAAGCTTGTTGGCGAGCAGATCGAGATCGAATTTCCAGTAGAGCTCGATAGTGTGGTGGGTGGCGTTTACCGTCTCGCGGTGTTTGACGCCGTCCACGCCCCCTTTCACTCCGCGCATTTTCGCGAATGCCGGCTGAATCTTTTTGACGAACTCCGCGTACGTACAGCCTTCCATCACCAGCACAATCGTACGGTGACTTGTCGCCTTTTTCTTCCATGCATCGTAGACCGACTTAAGAATCCGGCCCGCATTATTGTCGATCAGTTTCACGAACCCTTCTTCGTTGCAGACCGGACCGGTCTGCATGTGCGGCGTGGGGAGTTTGTACGTGTCCGAAACGAGCATCGCCGCCGAGTCGGTTTTCACGATCGACAGGCTCATCTCAATGTTCCACCGATACACCACGCGTCCGCCGATGCTGCTGCCGCCCATCGGTATCGCTCGCGCCTCACCGTAAACCAGCAATTCCGCACCAAAATTTGCCGCCCTACCCGCGATCTTGTTCGTATCGCCCAGCAATTCCGCAAGGTCCAAATCCCGTTCGCGAACGCTCTCCAAAATGTCCTGCCTGATTAACCGGACATCTTTGTCCAGGAAATACTTCTCGAGCTTTGCTTGAACGGTAGCGTTGAGTCGCGGCGGAATATCGTCAGTCGGGTCGTTGTCCTGCGAAATGACGATCATCACTCGCGGATTGTCCGTGTCCTCTTTGAGTTGAACAAACGCCGCCTCCCAATCATACTTAAGACGCTCCATCTTGATGTAGGCGATGATCTTGCAGTGAGAAATTCCACCGTCCTCCCATTCATCTTTTACGGTGTACCTGGTCACATACCCTTTTGCCTGCTGCATAATGCGGTCGCGCACGACCTCGAAATTTTCCACACTGGTGCTCGAATCGATGAACAGCCCGCAGGCTTGTTCGACGGCCTTTCGTTTCGCATCCTGAAGCGCCTCATCCTTTGCGAGCAAGCTCGTGCCCGCCGCCTTGCCTGTCGCAATCACGGACTTGACGGCAGGGCCGTCTCCCCACGCGACCGACACGCACACTGTCAGCATCGCTCCCACAACGCCCATGCTCCCAAGCTTGATGGCATTCATCGCTCGACCTCCCTTTGAAGTCTTGTTTCTTTTTCGCGCAGAGACACAGCAACGCAAATACAACGAAGCGGTCGCAGAACTGTACAGCGTTTAATGTACTCGGATTGTTCGTGCCAAAAAAGGTGGCCACTGCCTACGCATGACCGCTCTTTGCGGAAACATTAGGTATGCCGAACACACCGCATCACTCATTCTCACGTGGATAGACATATACCACCGCGAGCGGTTAGGCAGCTTAATACAAAAAGGAAATGGACGCCGCAGAAGATCGCTCAGGGTTCGACGCGGCGCAGGTAGTACACGCAACCGGCAAAGTATAACAGAGCGCCCAAAACCAAGTTCGTTGGTGGCATAAATCGGGCTACGAAATCAGGAATGTCCAACATGCTGTCGAGCGTGGCCATGATGCTGCTGATTAGGACAAACACGCCAATGCCAAGCCCCATCGAAATCGCGTGTCCCTCCATCATGGAAGAAAAAAACCACGACGCGCCAAAGAGCACGACTGAAAACCCGGCGAGAAAATAGAGGGCATCCCATATCTTGTACAATTCCACGCTGTAACCTGCCAAGTCGGGGTCGCTCGCCCACCAAGCCAAGGCCAAAATAACCAAGAGGTTAATCGCCCAAATCAGCAAACTGGGCGAAATCGCTATAATCGATTTACTCGCAATGTTCTGCCAGCGCGATACGGGCAGGTAGGCGAGGAACTCGGCGGAGCGATCGTTACGTTCGACAGCGATGGAGGTCGCGCCGAGCATCGCGAACGTGAACAGCGACAAGCCCAGGCTGATAAAGCCGGCGACTTGCCAAGAAGATGGCGTCCACACCGCTACGCCGCTGGATTGAAGGTAGATGTTTCGCATAATGCCAACCAAGTAGGGAGCCGCGAACAAAAACAAACCGAACGCGAGCACCAGTCGATTCAGGCGATAGTCTTTCCAAAGCAACGCTTTCATGCCGACGCCCTCCTTCCCTTCACGATATCTTTGAAGACATCTTCAAGCCCCAAGTCAATGACCTCGACCTTGTCCACGTGACAGTGATCCTTGAGGTAGCGAACCGTGTCCGGGCCGAATCCGCGAACCGTCAGCAACCACTCCCTTCGCTCGCACCGCTGCCAGACGGTGCCCTTTGGCGCTTCGACAATCTGCTGTGACTCGGGGAGAACGACGCGCAGGCGTTTCGTGCGCGTAAGAAGATCATCCGTCTCGCACGATTCGAGCAACTTCCCTTCGTAAATAATC
>JANQHN010000420.1 GCA_028282665.1 Phycisphaerae bacterium
AGCAAGATTACGATCGCGGCGGATGTTTCCTACTTGATTTGCAAAAAAATGTGCATACCCGAGCAGGCATCCGCACAAATCACTCTGCCTGTAGCTACGGGGGCGGAAGCGAAACTCGCCAACGAGGAGACATTTGCCAAAGCGCGTTTGGCAATCCCGGCGGCCAAGAGCAGTAAGGTGACAGTCGTGCCGAAGCCGATTCAGGATGAGATCGTCGCCAATAACGAGTTGGTTTGGAACATCGATATAAAAGTTGCGCACGGATTGCACATCCAATCCAACAAACCGTCCAAACCGACATTCATTGCGACCAAATTTCTTTTCGATCATGTCGATGGGCTGACCATCGGTTCGCCGACGTTCCCGAAAGCGAAGACGCGACGCGATCCGATGCTTGGCACGTTGAGTGAGTTCTCCGGGCGGTTCACCGTAAAGGTTCCAGTCATAATTGGCGGTGATCCGCCGGAAAAACCGTTCAACCTGGGCGGACTGTTCACTTTCCAGGCGTGCAATGAGAAAGGGACGTGCTTTCCACCGCAGACGATATCATTTACCGCACAGGTTGGCGAGGGAGTCGTGCAGCCTGTTCACTCTGTAGTAAAAACCGTAGATGCGTCGGGGGGGAATGAAAACGGGGGTGAAAATGAGAAGGCTTCAGGCGTCGTCGCATCGGTCTCTGAAGATGAAAATGAGGTTCAAGTTGCGGCGACGACGAACGATTCCATAGTTCCGGCTGGCAATGAAGAACCTAAAACGCTCTTGTATTGGGTCATGCTTGCGCTTGCGGGCGGATTCATACTCAACATCATGCCGTGCGTGTTGCCGGTTATCTCGATCAAAATCTTGAGTTTCGTACAGCAAGCGAAGGAAGATCCAAGGCGCGTCTTTGCGTTGGGGATTATGTTCGCTTTGGGTATTTTGATTTCGTTCGAGGCGCTTGCGGCGATCGTGATTACGTTGAAAGAAGCGAACAATTCGATGGGATGGGGCTTTCAGTTCGCCAGTCCTCAGGTTGTGGTCGTGATGGTCGCGGTCGTATTCGCTTTTTCGTTGAGCTTATTTGGTGTGTTCGAGGTGACGCTGCCTGGCGCCACGGTGACGGCGATTTCGGCTGCCGAAGAGCGCGAAGGCATGTTGGGCGCTTTTTTGAAGGGCGTGCTGGCGACACTTTTGGCGACACCATGTACCGCGCCGCTCCTTGCACCCGCATTGGGCTTTGCGTTCGCGGCGAATACGTCGAACCTGCAACTTGTGATCGTGTTTACGGCGGTTGCAGTCGGGATGGCGTTTCCTTATGTGGTGTTGACTGCCTTTCCGCAGTGGCTTCGTTTGTTGCCCAGGCCAGGTGCTTGGATGGAAACCTTCAAGCAGTTCATGGGTTTCATGCTGGTTGGAACGGTCGTCTACCTGCTTTGGACGCTGTCGAATCTGATCGGCGGTGATGGTGTGGTTTGGACGGTCGGTTTCATGTGTTTCATCGCGTTAGCGGTTTGGCTGCTGGGTAAGCAGACCCCGAGCACTCCTGCCGCCAAAAGGGCGCTGGTGTGGTGTTGTTCGATCGCAATTGTGGCAGCGGGATGGTGGTTCTCTTACGGGTACATGTTGCCCTTCGACAAAGCCCAGGCCAAGGTCGAGCAATACGCCGAGGCGATGTTGGTGTGGGAAGAGATGATGAGTACGGACGAAGGCTTACTGCACTTGAAATACGCTGATGACATTCCCTGGCAAACCTGGAGTCCGAACAAGCCTGAGGATCTTGCGGCCCGTGGTTTCACGGTGTATGTGGACTATACGGCGACGTGGTGTGCAACCTGTCAGGCGAACAAGAACCAGACCCTGATGCAGGCGAAAGTCCGCTCGAAAATGGATGAATTGGACGTCGTTCCGATTAAGGGTGATTGGACTCGTAGTGATCCGGAGATCACCAAAGTGCTCAAACGATTTAACATGGCCGGGGTGCCGCTTAATTTGATTTACCCCGCCGGTAAACCGGAGCAACCCATCGTGATGCCAACGAATCTGATAGGCAGAGCTGACTTCGTGATCGAAAAACTTGAAGAGGCGGGCAAATCCAATCCCGACCTCAGCGACAGCAAAGCGAAACCCGCCAAGCTGACGCAAGGGTAGCGCTACGAAGCAACGAACTTGTTTCGTCCATCTAAAGAAAACGCGACTGCCCAGGAGTGCTGGACAGTCACGTTCGTAGTGGGCCCCACTTCGTAAGCGGGTACCGATTCCCCTCCTCTACAGCAGTTTTAATCCGAACGTAGCGTTTAATGCCGACTTTCCGGCTGCACAAAACACGGTGCCGGTCGCTACGCCTGGCTAGAGCTTGCTCTAGCGTGTGTGGGTCTCCTGCGGCAATCCGAAAGAAGTAAGAATCGTCTCTTCCTCCACAGGACGCTAAACCGTTGCTCGAAGCGCGGTATGGGTATCATTCATGGTTATTGCGGTCTTCAAGCATCTTGCGAAGCTGTTCATTCTCCCGTCTGGTCGCTTCCAAATCGAAAAGCATGTACTTGATGCTGAGTCGCACGAAGTCGATGCTCTCCTGCAAACTTGACACGGTTTCGCGCAGTTGTTTGTGACGCTCGCGGGTTTGTTGGGCGAGTGCTTCGAGTTTTCCCCGTTCCCCTTCGGGCAAGGTCTGGATCTCGGCGACCAGTTCGGACAGTTTGCGTTGGAATGTCTCTTCGTTCATTTGGCTTCTTTCCCCTTGCGTTTGACAGTGCTTCCTTTCGAGCTTCTGCAACCGACGCCCTGCTCTCCGTGAAGAGCTTCTATAAGCAGTTTCAATCCAAACGTAGCGCTGAATGTCGACTTTCCGGCAGTACAAAACACGGTGTCGGACGCAACATCTAGCGAGAGCCTGCTCTAGAATTCAACCCCACGGATCCTCGCGTCTCATGGCGTTACAACCGGCAAGTGTGTGTTCAGGTAATCGATGCGGGACGTTGGTGAGCTTCCCCTCCTGCATAAGCCAACGCCTCGCATCGGATACCGGTAGATTGAGCAGCGAGTGTGCCACGGTTAAGGCTTATTACGTTAATCAGAGTCATTTTCCTAAGATCCTTCTATCAAAGGAGTTATGGAATGTTTGCGTCTGGTGCGACTACGGGCGCGAATCGACGGTTGCTCTGGCATGTTGCTTTGGATCAACGCAAAAAGCGTACTAAAGTAAGAGACGCCATTCTAACTGATTCCAAGACAATGGCTTGCGCGCTATGGTGACTCAAGGCAACCTCAATAAATAAGATCATCCCAAATGCCACGTATAATGCTCTGAGTTTGCGGACAAGCGCGTTAACAATACTGGTAGAATGTTATAGGTCCGCGAACGTGCCGCGCCGGGTCCAATCCAATGAGGTGCTCGTTTTTTTCAGATGGTAGCGCCCAGCTTCTGATAGCCCCTATCCCGCAACGCGTAAAGGCCGCACGCCGTAACCGGTAAGAGCAACATGCCCAGACTACCTCAGAGGATTGTTCAGCTCGAATCGAAGTACGCAGTTGTGCGTCGGTTGCCTATGCCGTCGCGGCCGAGCAACATGCGATGGCAAAAGACGACATTGAGTGGTTTTGAGTGGAGGGTTGGAACCGATCACGATTTTTCCTCGATACAGAGGCTGTCGCAATAAGAACAATCAACGAGAATCGCTGATATGCCGAGCGCGTGTGACATAGTCGCAAGTGCCTATCAGGTATAGCGTTCAAAGTCGACTTTCCGACAGTGCCGGACACTTGTACCTGGTTTGAGTTTGCTCTAGTCGTTTACTCGCTTGATGTTAGCGCCCACGGACTGTAATTTTTCTTCGATACGTTCATACCCGCGATCGATGTGATAGATGCGATGAACGCGGGTCTTGCCTTTGGCGATAAGCCCCGCGAGCACGAGGGCGGCAGAGGCGCGAAGGTCGCTCGCCATGACCGGGGCGCCGATCAATCGCTTGACCCCTTCAATGATAACTGTCGGACCTTCCTTGCGCAGACGAGCCCCCATTCGATTGAGTTCCGCAACGTGCAAGAAGCGGTCCGGAAAAATCTTCTCAGTGATGACGCTGTTCCCATCGGCGAGGCAGAGTAACGCCATCGTTTGAGCTTGAAGATCCGTAGGGAATCCGGGAAACGGTTGCGTTGTGATCTTCACGGGTTCAAGCCTGCGCGAAGAGGAGACTTCCATCCCTTTTTCCGTGCGTTCGATGATCACGCCCACCTGCCGCAACTGTTCTACGGCTGCGAGCAGGTGATCGAGTCGGGCGTTCTCAAGTTTTAGATCGCCATTGGTGATTGCGCTGGCGACCAGAAACGTGCCCGCCTCAATGCGATCGGGGATGATCGTATGTTCGGTACCTTGCAACGACTTGACACCATCAATCGTGATCTGCGGTGTACCTTGGCCTTTGATTTGCGCGCCGCAGGCGTTGAGGAAGTTGGCAAGATCGACCACTTCGGGTTCACAGGCGGCGGAGGCGATAATCGTACGCCCCTCTGCCATCGTGGCGGCCATCATCACATTCGCGGTTGCCGTCACCGAAGAGCCGAAAGGCCCGCCCAGGAAAATCTCGCTGCCTTTGAGTTTTTTTGTCTTAAGCACGACGTCGCCGTAAGCCAGTTCCGATTCCGCTCCCAACGCTTCGAGACCGCGAACGTGCAAGTCGATGGGGCGGTCCCCAATCGCGCATCCGCCCGGCATCGAAACCTGCGCGCAACGCCGCTTACCGAGTAAAGGCCCCATGACGCAGACACTGGCTCGCATTTTGCTAACCAGTTCGTATTCTGCATGCGTATTCATCTCATCTTCGACGCGGATGTGCATCGCGCCGGAATCGTCTCGCTCGCAGACCACGCCCAGTCGACCTAGTAAAACCATAAGTTGCCTGACGTCGGCCAGGTCGGGAACGTTATGCAGGACCGATTCGCCCTCGCACATAAGGCAAGCGGCCATGATGGGCAAAGCGGCATTTTTAGAGCCGCCAATCGTTAACGAACCTCGAAGTCTGTTTCCGCCGACTATCTCAAACGCTTGCACGGTCGTTGCTCCCTTATGCGCGAAGGTGATTTGCATGGTTCTGCAAACTGGATGACTTTCTTATATCCGAGCCCGCTCGTTTGTGCGAACCCTGATCATTCTTTGCTTCGTGTGAAACCCAACACCCGCGTTTTCCCTACGGTGCGATCCTTTACCCGTGCTCGAACCGACCATCCGTGCCCAGCAAAAATCGCCTCCACTGCTTGTGCGGCGTTATCCGGCGTGTCGGCGATTTCCACAAACACCGCACCGCCTAACGCAAGCAAATCCATCGCATCTAACGCAAGCGTGCGATAGAAGGAAAACCCGTCTTCACCGTCGCTAAGCGCTTGCAATGGTTCGTGATCCCGCACGTTGGCATCCAGCGAGGAAACGTCGTGCTCGGCGATGTAAGGAGGATTAGAGGCAATCAGATCAAATTTCCGCTCGGGTAGCAATGTTGAATCGATCGCAAGTCGGTCCGCTTTCAGGAGGGTTAGTCGATCGGTGAGTTTGTGTTGCTCGGTATTTTCCCGTGCGATTGCCAAGACTTCCTCGGACACATCGGTGGCGAAGGCCAAAGCGTTGGGCAGTTGTTTTAGTAGCGTGATCGCGATGCAACCGGAGCCGGTTCCCATATCAAGAAGAAGCGGAGAAGAAAGCTCGCGAGCTTGGCAGTGATCCACCACGACTTCAATGAGAGTCTCTGTCTCGGGCCTGGGAATCAACACTGCCTTCGTGACGCGAAATTTGAGCGAGTAAAATTCCTTCTCCTCGACGAGGTAAGCGACGGGCTCATGGTTCGCGGCCCGTTTGACCAAATCTCTGAATTTGTCGAGCACGTCCCGGGGAGGAACTTCGTTAAAGCGTGCGTACAATTCAATTCGCTGCTTACCCGAGGCGTGGGCGAGGAGAATTTCGGCACACAGGCGAGGTTCGTCGACTTCGCGGCGCGTAAAATGTTCCGTAGTCCATTGAAGAAGCCTGCCAATGCTCCACGGTGTTTGATCGAGTTTAGCGCTTGTGTCCATCGAGTTGGAATATACAAGGTCGTCAACTCGTCGCAAACGCACAAGATTGAACGGGCGGTTTAAACAACAACAGCCGTTTTTGCCGCTGCTGCGAGTGCCGATTCGATGTCTGCTAAGCCTGACGGCTTGTTGCGGCGATTCCAGGCGTTGGCGTAACGGGCAGCTGCGTTCTTTAGCGCATCTGACCAGTCGCCGCGCGATCGTGGCGTTTGCCCCTTTTGGAACAGCATTTTTTCGAGGGTCAATTGATGGAACTCGCAGGCAAGGGCGAGTTCCTCGAAGTCTTGGATGAATGTTTGTTGGGTAGCGTTTCCGCAGATCTGCGGTTGGGGCGTGTTGTTCGCCCTGGTTTGTTGGGCTGCCGTATGATGGGTTCGCTGTTGTTTACACCAATCCAGAGCTTCGTAGCTGGCCCGCAACGCCAGGTCAATTTCGATCAGGGAGGCCGACAAGGGTGGGGAGATGGTTGCGGCAGTGAGGTCCTTCGTAGTGTTCGATTCACCGCCGTAAATGCCTTCAGCTCCCTGTCGCAGTGTGTTGATTTGGTCGCGCATCCACAAATAAGGCCAGGTTTCAAATCCACCGCCAATCGAAGTCGTGCGGCGCAATGCATCTATGCCGACTGCGTTTTGGCCCTCGAGTACGACTTTAGAATACGACCGGTCGAATTGTGGGCCGATTATGTGGTTGCGCGACCATGCGAAGGCTGCCCCCAGGGAGAACCCGTGAAGTGAGCAAGCGAGTTGATTGAAATGTCCCTGGTCGCCCCAGTCAGTGGTGATCATACCTGTCGCCCCGTGGCGATGGGCGGCTTCACTGAAAGTCTGGATATTGCGTTCGGCGAGATTCAGAGCGTTGATGATCCGCTTCCATCCCGAAGTGCCGGGACAGACAAGGGTTTCTAATCCGCTGTCTACGAATTTAGCCGTACCGTTATAATCAGCCCGGCTGTCATAACCCCAGTGGAGCACGATTCCATCATCCAGTTCAGGCAGCAGGTGGGGGTAGTTGATAGCGACGTCACTCCAGAAATGTATTCGTCGGTCGCGCCTCGCACAGATGTCACGTACGGCTTTAAGGTGGTCGAAATAGGCTCTGCCGATTTGTTCCGCGATGAGTTTGCCTTTGTTCTTGCCTTGTCCCATATCCCAAGGTTCATCGCCGCAGATGTTTATGACGGGGCTTGAGAAGGCGTCTAGCAGGTCGTTGAGCATCTTTTCGACAAGTTGGCGCGCCTCGCGATTAGTCACGTCGAGGGTGAGTCCGCGCATACGCTCACACCAATCCATCCGTTCAAATGGTTTGTCCGTCTCAATTTCAGCGAGGTGCCGGTAGCGAGGCATGGAGAGCACTCGAGCCATATGACCGATCGTCGCAAGCGCGGGGACCAGTTCAACAAACCGCTCTTGGGCATATTCGTCGAGCTTTCGAACTTCGTCAGGAGTTAAACCGTTGTCTTCATTACAGATATCCGGATCGAAAGAGAAGACGAAGGCATGCTCGATATTGAGCTGAAGCTGGTTGATTTTGAGGGCTGCGAGCCGGTCGATAAGCGTTTTCAGCGTGTTTAGAGTAGGTACTTTACCGCGAGTAATGTCGTGCAGGATTCCGCGTGTCAGGAGATCGGGATGATCGTCGATTGTGCATCCGTGAACGCTTCCGGCGGCATAATCTGAAAGCTGGGCAAGGGTCTGGATGGCGTAATAGCATCCGGCAGCATTGTTACCTACAATTTCCACATGTTCAGGTTTTACGGTTAATCGGTATCCTTGGTTATTTTTAACGAGTGTAGTATCTATGGTGAGGCTGATCGATGCCGGTCGGGAGTGATGGCCGAAACGGTTTCGCCATTGCACTGCCGCTTGCACGACTCGACCGTCACCGACTCGAGATTCGATTGGGCTGTTGCACCCGATGTGTGCGACGTCTTCGTGGGCGTAAGCGTGTTTGGGGCGAGGAACCAGGAAGGCGGTGCGATGGGTGTGTTGCGGTGCGGTCATGGGTTGCTCCTTTCGCCAACGGGCGTCTTCCAACGACGGGGAGGAGTATACCCGGCCAGTTGTTCGTGTGCAGGCAGGGGGTGTGGATTGTGTTCGTTCGGTATGATCGTTTTCGGGCAGATGAAGGTATGGCGTTGTGTACTTTCCGCCGGTAACGGGACATTATTGCGGTTTTGTGCATGGGTGAAGCGGGGAGGCTCAAGACCCGATAACTAGTCTATGAGTGAAGAACGAAACCGATTCGCAGCCGATGAGGGTATGAAAGGGCAAGAAGCGGTCTGCCTGGTTGTGATGTATCACTACAA
>JANQHN010000261.1 GCA_028282665.1 Phycisphaerae bacterium
TCTGTTCGACGCCAAGCATCTCGATCGCCATCGCGGTTGCCACGATATCCAAAATTGCATCCACTGCGCCGACTTCGTGGAAATGGATCTTTTCCGGTGTCGTGCCGTGGACGTGGGCTTCGGCTTCGGCGAGTCGCTGGAAGGTCTTGAGGGCCGATTCGCGCACTCGTTTTGACAAAGGCGCGCCTTCGATGATTTTGATGATATCAGGCAGGTGGCGGTGGGTCGGGTTGTCGTCGTCAAGTTGCACGTCAAAGCGAGTGGCCGCGAATCCCTGTTTGTTGGTTTTTTCGATGGAGAGGCGGTAGCCCGTAAGCCCCAGTGCGTCCAGAGATTTGCGAAATCGATCGACGTCGAGTCCTGCATCGATAAGAGCGCCGACGATCATATCGCCCGCCGCACCCGAGAAACAGTCGAAATAGGCAGTCCGCATAGAATCCTCGTAAATGGGCTCAGTGTATCGTTTCCGGGTTTGCACTTGACCTCTCGACAAATGGTCCATTCCTTGAGAGACTATGCCTCTTTGCTGCAATTTGGTCAATGGAAATAAAGGATACGCGGGCGGAAATGACACCCGAATCAATGGTTCAACTGGCTGGCAGTGGGAATACGAGCACTGTCGAGGACGAGTGGATGAAGCTTCTGGAGAAGGTGGATCTCACCGCATCGAAGCTCAAGTCGTACGCTAAGGTGCTGTTAAAGCTTGTCCAGGAGGGAAATATCGAAGAAGCGGATACACTGGCTGTAACGACTTATGAGGCGGTTTCCGACAAATTCGATCCGGCAGACGTGCTTGCTATTGCTGTAGAATTTCTCTTGGCGCTGGGAAATGAGTCGTCGACGCGCAAGCAGGTCGCGGACATGTTTCGTGAGCAACATGGCGATGTCGAGGAACTCGATGCGTTAATTGCGGAAGCAGGCTTGGAGAAAGGGCGTCCTGTGCGCCGAGCGCTGCGAACGATGGACGTATGTTTACGGCTTGAGGGTGGTGCGTTCGCGGTTGAGCGCCACGAAGACGGCGCGGCGCGTGTGGAGGCCGTCGACAAGCCTGAATGGGAAATTCACTTCTCAACTCGTCGCCGGAACGAGTCCTTGGGGGCCGTGCAGTTTGCCGACCGATTTGCGCCGGCGAAGGCTGAGGATTTTCGAGTGCTTTACGAGTTCGAGCCTGACAAGCTCGAGTCAATGTTGCAGGATGATCCTGTGAACGTAGTCATGGAGCTTTGCAGGTCGTTCGGCGATACCATGGATAGCGATCAGCTTGAGATGGCGCTTGTTCCCGGTTTGCTCACTGAGCCGGAATGGAAGAAGTGGTGGACCAAGGCGCGGACCGCACTGCGAAAATGTCCCAACATTAAAATCGCCGGCCGAAATCCCTACGAGATATCCTACGTGCAGGAATCGGCTCACGAGGAAGTTTTTCTTTCCGGGTTTGACAAGGTTTACGAGCCGGAGAAGAAGCTTGCGCTTTTAGAGCAGCATATTAAGGAACGCAGTCAGCATGGCGCGGAGGTTGATCAATCCGTTCGTGGGGACTGCTACGAGAAGATTTTGAGGCGTGCGAACAAAGACGCGAAACGTAAGGAACAGACGCGGCTTTCGGCATGGCTTGTTGCGTGCCGGGTGGGTGAACTTGCGGGCAAGGAGGATGTGGATGAAGGGGCGCTAAGCACATTGCGCGAGAGCGAGGACTTAAAGCCCCTGTTTGTGGCGATTGAAGACAATTCCCTATTGTTGCTTGGATTTGAAAAACTATTAAAAGCTCGGCCTGATGACGGCGCGAAATTGTTGGCGGATTTGTTGCCGATCATGCCTACAGCCGTTTGTGACAATCTTGTAGAGATGCTGGTCAAGAGCGAGTTTGGGAAAGAGTCTTTTGACGCAATTGTCGCGAAGATCATGGATGTGCCGTTGCGTCACAACGACGCCTTGCTCTGGCTTTGGGATGGTCCGAAGCACTCGCGTTTTGTCGAGACGCCACCATTGCTCGTGATGTTAAGTACAATTTTGGGCGTTTTGGAAGAATGCCAGCGCAACGATCAGATCGACAAGGGCATAGCGAGAAAGATCAGCCAGCGAAGCCGGGCGGTTCTTTCTGCGCGAAAATACGAGAAGTATAAAGCGTGCATCGACGAATTGAATCGCGGTGTGGCGATGACACTCAGAACGCAGATTCGGCGGCTGGATAACCTCGGCCGCACCGTTCACATGGACTTGCAGCGTGTCATTCAGGACAAGTTCCCGCCGGCGGTCGAGCCGGTCGAAGTGATTCCGTGGGAACGTGACGATGTGCTTTACGTTACGCCGGCGGGTATGGACAAGAAACAAAAGGAGATCGATCACCACGTCAAGGTGAAGATGAAAGAAAATTCGATTCGTATCGGTGAGGCTGCGGCATTGGGCGACTTGAGCGAGAATTCGGAATACAAGTTCGCTTTGGAAGAGCGCGATTTGCTTCAAGCAAGACTCAGCCAGATGACCAGCGAAATGAACAAGGCTGAGGTTCTCAATCGAGAAGAGATTTCCACGGAATTGATCACCGTCGGGACGCGCGTGCGTTTTGAGCGTATCGATAGCGGGGAGATATTCGAAGTGAGTGTGGTGGGGCCTTGGATGGCTAACCTCGATATGGGGTACATCAACTACAAGACGCCATTCGCCCAGAGTTTCCTGGGGCGAAAGGTGGGGGATCGCGTTCAACTGGATGTAGATCAAGCGCGGGGTAACTTTGAAATCAAACTGATCGAAAACGCACTCACGGTGGATGATACGCTGCGCATCGGGGCGGATGAGCCGACGCAAGTGGCTGACTGATTCTTGTACGCTGGCAAGGCATTATGAAAATCGGAATCATCGGATTACCACAGAGCGGCAAGTCGACAGTGTTTTCGGCGGTGACGGAGAAGCCCGTCGATCCGTATGGTGTTTCTGAGCCCAAGCCGGCTGTGGTGCAGGTTCCCGATGAGCGTCTGACTAAACTCGCCGCGATTTACAACCCCAAAAAGGTCGTTCGAGCGACTATCGAATTCATCGATTTCCCAGGCATTTCGTTAGATAACG
>JANQHN010000284.1 GCA_028282665.1 Phycisphaerae bacterium
AGATCCCAACCGAGTCAATTCTACCTGCCCTTGCGGACGCATTCGAATCTCCCGAGTGCATCTTCCCCCGGGTGCTCAAACTTTTGCCGCTTGTCCAACACAAACTAGGTCTGTATTTATTTCTTGCCATTTGCAATGAGAATGGCACGCTGCCGCCCGGAGCGTTGTTGCCTTATCAGGATCAGATCTTGGTCGATTACGAGACCGCGCTTACTTTGCGTGAGGAAGCGGGGCAGGATGAGGAGGAATGGGAGGCGATCAGCCTGACGCTACGCAGCATCGTCACCGCGATGGGGCATCTTAGATTGGATGATCAACTTAAGAAAACGCTGACGGATGCTCTTTCGGACAGTGACGCATTGGTCAAGATGAACGCCGCCCTTTCGCTGTTGCTGCTTGAGCAGGAACCATCGAAAATCATCTGGTCTGAAGTCGCCGCTTCTCCAATGTGCAGGCTTGAACTTCTCGATCGACTGGAGGATCTCGAACGAGGGGATCTATTCCCGGTAGAATTTACCGCAACGGAAAAACTGGCGGAAAGCGATCTCGTGCGATGGTTGATGTTTCCGACGGAGATGGGTAGGGCGCCGGACAAGATCGAGCTCATCGAAACACGGCAGGCCAATTGGGCGGGAAGCGACGGCCGCTTCTTCCTTTACAAATACCTCTACGAAAACGAAGAGAATGAAGGATGGCTGGTGGGCATGAGTGGGCCACACCCCGTCTCCGAAGCGAGTACCATTCCGCCTGAATGGCTTTGCAGCGCGACGTTTAGTTGTTTCCATTCTCTCGACGATATGACCGTTGAAGAGCATTTCGACGCGCTCCTTACCGCGACCGCGCGCGTTGAGAATGAGGACGAAGATGGGTAGTCGTTTACGCTGCGTTCAGTCCGCTGTGGGGTGTTTGGATGGCGGGGCCAGCCGTGTTGTTGGCCATGGTTCCGCTCTACTTCGGTCGTTCCGAGGAGCGGATGATGATTGAGGTATTCGGTGAAGCGTACCATGCCTATACCAAACGGACGGGGCGTGTTTTCCTGAAGTCAATGCAATGAGGAATTCGGCATGCGATGGACGGACGGGCATTTGGATCTGGCCTATCTCGCCACGCTAGGTCGGGACTTGAACGCGCCATGCACCAATCCTGAAGCAGGTTGTATCTCGCTGCCTGACCTGAAGGCGGGAGGATTCGATCTTGTCTTCGCGACGCTCTTCACGATGCGCGGGGGGATTCAACTGGGTTCGCACGTTACGCCGACCGACGACCCATCCTCTTACACCGCTGGTGATAAGGAAGCCGCCCGCGCAAGCGCAATTCGACAGCTTCAAGTGTACGAGCAGTTGGAGGCGAGCGGATTAGTGAGAATCGTGCAAAATAATGGCGATTTGAAGAGCTCCTTCGACGGATTGAAAATTGTGTTGCTTATGGAGGGAGCGGACCCGATACGAGATCCTGCCGATGCGGTGTGGTGGTTTTCGAAAGGCGTACGCATTGTCGGGCTCGCCTGGTCGGTGGGTACGGAGTACGCAGGGGGCAATTGGACGCTTGGGCCCATCACCGTGGAAGGGCTCGAACTAGTCTCAGCGCTCGATGACGTTGGCATCATTCACGACGCCTCGCATTTGTGCGATGAGAGTTTTGACGATCTTTTCGAGCATGCGAAAGGTCCGATTATCGCAAGTCACTCCAACAGTCGAACGCTGGTGGGCGATGACAATCAGCGACACTTGTTAGACAGTCAGATTCGCCGCATTGCGGACCGCGGCGGCATGATCGGGATCAATCTTTTCAGCGGTATGCTCGTTGCCGAGGGGCGGGCGACGATCGCGGATTGCTTGCGCCACGTCGAATACATCGCGCAGCAAGCGGGCGGTCGACGATTTGTTGGTTTGGGTTCCGACATGGATGGCGGTTTGCCACCCACACACCTGCCCGAGGATTTGGACAGTCCTAAAAAAATCGGCGCACTGGCAGAAGCTCTGCATGAAGCGGGCTGGGGGGAGTCGGACTTGAAGGGCTTTGCTCATGAGTCTTGGCGAGCATTCCTCCACAAGTATCTTCCGGCTGTCGATTGATTGCGCATCGTTGGTTCCGCCTCGGTGCGGCTGCCTTCTCCACGCTGACAAGTCGTCACCACGCCTCTTGTGCATTTACGTGTCGTCAAATGTGTAAAGAGCTTCACAGCGAACGATTCATCTTGTTCGGACGTGTGGAGGTCAGTAGATTCGGCTTATTCTAACAACACTTCTTGACTATCAAGGAACTCAAACATGCACGCACACCGATCAAGGTTTGTATTTGGCATGACGCTCGTCGTAGCGAGTGGGTTTTCAGCCATCATGGGAGGATGCAGTCACCGGTGCAAGCAGACACCGAGTTTGTCCTTGCACCAAGCAGCGCGCCTTGGGGATTTATCGGCCGTACGCGCTCACCTGTATTCCGGTACGCCCGTTGACTTGAACTACCATGGTGGTCCTACTGCGCTTCACTGCGCTGCGTATCGCGGACATGCAGAAGTCGTGAATGCGCTTCTGGAAGCAGGCGCCGATCCGAACGCCCGCGAATCTGCGGTGGGCAGCTACACTCCCCTTCACTACGCAACTCGATCGGGCCAAGTCGAGGTTGTCCGCGTATTACTTGAATACGGGGCCGATCCAAATCTGACTGAGCGAGGTTTTCGCAAGACACCTTTGCATATTGCGGCCGACTGGGGCTCCACAGAGATCGCAGCATTGCTCATTAAGCATGGTGCTGATGTGGAAGTCAGAGATTACCACTATGGTTGCACACCTCTACATTGGGCGGCGGATGCGGGGCGGATGGAAACGGTGAAGCTTTTGCTCGTCGCCGGTGCTGATGTGAATGCGCTTTCAACTTCGGGCAAGACGAGTCCTTACGACCGGGCTGCGCGTTCGGGACATTGGGAAGTCGCAGAGTTGATCGGGCAGGCAGGAGGTCGAAGTCGTTGCGAAAACGAATGGTTGGAAGCGAAGAAAGCGTCCGTGAAGCAGTAACGCGTACAATCAATCGTGATTGCCGGCATCGGTCGGGCTGGTGTCGTTTGCAACTACGTCCGTTTCCTCTACGAACTCAAATCGCGGCACGAGTTTACCGTTTACATTTTTGATTGAGCGAAACACGTAACGGGCAGATCGGTAGATGAACTCACCAGCCTTGGGTTTCCTTGCCGCTTGTTCGCCTTCTTGGGAGAATAGCTCGAAGTTGGCGCGGATTGGAATGTCCAGCGCGTCGCCTTGCGTCAACTCGGCGGGGTGTCGGTATGCACCGTCGAAGATGAGCGGAACGAGCCGGCCATCAGCCGGCCCACCCACCAGTTCTCCGACAAATCCTTTTCCGGGTTGACTCAGGTACTGCATGTTCCTTTGCATCGAACGGCAGTGAGTATGGCAGATCCGGCAAGTGCTCGACGCTTTCTAACCCTTGATCACACCCAGCGGGCGCATTCGAGCGACGCGTCGACTCATGCCCGCATCGTGCAAAACATCCACCACCGTGTTGACGTCCTTGTAGGCATCGGGCTGCTCTTCGTCCAGGCCGTGGCGACCACGTGCACGGGCAATCACGCCTGCCGACGCCAGTTCATTGCGAATCGAGCGTCCCTTCGCGGCGCGGATGGCTGCACTCCGCGACATCAGTCGACCCGCACCATGACATGCACTGCCGAACGTATTACGCATGGCGTTCTCGTGGCCAAGCAAAATGTAACTGAATCGCCCCATATCGCCCGGAACGAGCACCGGCTGACCTAGCGCTTTGTAACAATCGGGCAACTCCGGATGGCCCGCCGGGAACGCTCGCGTCGCGCCCTTCCGATGAACACACAACGTACGCTGGCGCCCGTCCACCTCGTAACGCTCCATTTTCGCGATGTTATGAGCGACGTCGTAGATCATGTTCATGCCCATCTGCTCGGCCGGGACGTCGAATACTTCCTCGAATGCCTTCCTCGCCAAATAGGTCATGATTTGCCTGTTGCACCACGCGTAATTAGCGGCAGCGCGCATCGCGCCAAGGTACTTTTGACCTTCCTTCGAGTGGATCGGAGCGCACACCAATTGCCTGTCCGGCAACTCAATGCCGTACTTCTTGGGGACGTCGCGCAGATCCTTCAGTGCATCGTCGCATACCTGATAACCCAACCCGCGCGAGCCGGAATGAATCATCACAGTGATAAGCCCTTCCTCGAGTCCCATCGCCGCCGCCGCCTTTTCGTCATCGATGCGGTCAACAACCTGCACTTCGAGGAAATGGTTTCCGCTTCCCAGCGTACCGCATTGGCTTTTGCCTCGCTGCAGCGCTCGATCCGAAACAAATTCGGGCTTTGCATCCGGCAGACGACCGTTCGCTTCGGTTGCTTCAATATCCGATTCCCAACCGAGACCGTGTTTGTTCACCAGGTATGGCACACCATCCCGCATGATCGACTTGAGTTCATCGGGCTTGAACTTGATCCGTCCACCTTGCCCCACGCCGCACGGTACGGTCGAGAACAGCGTGTCAATCAGTTTGTCCATCTGTTTTTCTGCGCGTTTGCTTGGGATATTGGTGCGCAGCATACGCACGCCACAGTTGATGTCGTAACCGACACCACCCGGGCTGATGACGCCGCCCTCCTCTGGATCGGTAGCCGCCACACCACCGATGCAAAAGCCATATCCCCAATGAATGTCCGGCATTGCGATCGAATGACCCACAATGCCCGGTAAGCACGCGACGTTCGCCACCTGCTCGGGGGCGTTGTCACTAACGATCGAATCGATCAGCGCATCGCTTGCGTAGATCATTCCGTCAACGCGCATTCCTTCTTTGTACGATTTAGGAATGCGCCATCGACACTCGTCGACGCGCTCTAGCGGTCCTGTGTACTTTCCTGGCATGATCAGATATCCACAATAACGGTGGCGCAGATGCCACTATCCATCTCTTCTATCTTTAATTCGTGATAGGTGATCGCTTTGATTTCCCGCTCGAACATACACTTGTCCTCGTCGAGTTTGTAAAGCTCACCCGCAACTCGCAGCGTCGCCTGATCGAAGCACTGCACCTTAATATTCTGCATAACGCGATGCTCGTCGTCGAAGACGAAGAGCAATTCCGAGAGTAAATCCCTGAGCAGCACCGCGCGTTCCTCGCCGACCAACTCCATAGTGAGCGGTTCTCCTTCGCCTTCCGTTACGATTTCGCCGATAACGGCGTACAGGCCATCAATGGCGGATTTGATCATTTCTTCGGCGTCGCGACCTTTCGCTCGGATTCCAATATCCGCCGTGTGATCGAACAATTCATACGTGGGCGCCATTTCTGATGACATAACCAAAGGCCTTTCCTACTCAGGAAGCAAAGTCTCCGGTGCGCGACTCGCACAGAATCTGCAGGATCAGCCGGCGCACTTGGCGCAGACTAATTGGTCACGTGTGGGGTGCGTCTATTCTAGCTTTTTTTCTCAGACGTCAAGCCTTACTATGAAAAATGGTCATTGATAAGACTACACAGGCGATGGATGAGAATCAAAACTCGAAACGTGAAGAGACCGGAAAGGGATGGCGTCAAATGCAAGCGTGACTTGTCGATTAGTCTCACGCGTGAGCGAGTAGATTGGACAGTTGATTCGATATACCAGTAAGGGTTACAAGCAATGCGAAAACCGGTTGTGGGTGTCATGGGTGGTGGACAGGCTTCGAAAGAGGCGATGGAATCCGCCGAGTTGCTGGGCAGACTCATTGCTCAGCGAGGGTGGATCCTGCTCAACGGCGGTCGAAACGCGGGCATCATGGCCGCGTCGTCCCGGGGAGCTAAGGAGGCGGGCGGCTTTGTTGTGGGCGTGCTTCCCGACGCCGATGACTGTTCGGTTTCTCCTGACCTTGACCTCGCCATCATGACGAACATGGGTGACGCGCGGAATGTAATTAACGTTCTGTCCAGCGATGTGGTTATCGCCTGCGAAGGTCGGGAGGGTACGTTAAGCGAAGTCGCCATCGCGCTGAAGAACGGCAAGCGCGTAGTGGCGATGGGCTTCGACGCGGGCGGATCACTTCTCGCCTCCAAGAAAGAAGGTCGATTGGTTGAGGTTCATTCGGCTGAGCAGGCTATCGAACAGGTGAAAGCCTGGCTTGCAGCGTGATCGTCGTGAAGTTTGTCGGTGTGCTTGCGTACGCGATTAGGATTGAGGCGGTGAGCTGGATGATGACGGATTCCTGCTTTACGTCAATATGCCGAATCCGGGATGGGCATCCGGATGACCGAGCCGATCTAGTATTTGCGCATTGCGACTCGAATGAGCATCATCAATCGTTCGCAGACAAACTCGCGGAAGGCTTGTGCGTCCAGCTTGCGTAACCGCAATGATGGGCCGCTGGTGAGTTCACCACGGAAGTGTTTGGAGAAACGAACCTCGTTGAAGGCAATCGCCTCATCGGTCGTGATGCCGTGCAATTCGGTGCGGTTGCCATCCAGTCCCAGTTCAATGTCGATTTCTCTGCCTCCACCGAGCAGGTTGGATGGATTGAAATGCATGGACACACCGATTTCGGCGTATTTTTCTGACAACTCTTCAAATACGGTAATAAGTTCTTCGCGAACGAGATTGCGTAAACGTTCAATGGGATCGGGTCTGGCTGCTCGTGCTTCTTCTTCGGCTTTGCGAAGGGCCTCCTGCTCCTTACGCCTGCCGTAGGCGTCGACAACGGCATCGAGTTCTGCCTCGATTCCCGTCCGGGCATGGGCTGCCCTGCTCGTGCGATGCACGAGGTCTTTGTAGCTGGATGGCTTGGATGCACGTTTCAATGGATTTTTCCCGTGAATCGGAGCCGTTTATTTCCCCGTACAGCGGTCCGCCAAACAAGTCTTTAGGGATGGTGGCCATGAGAGGGAACACGGCGCCTTACTCATCTTGTCGGTCTTGCCGCTTTTCGGCTATAGAATGTGGGTCTTTCAACTGAAAGCTTACGATATGTACGATTTTGTTAACGGGGGCATGGTCCGATACGATTACGTCTCGTTGTTGATGCGCTAAATTGACATGCTTGTGAACAAGTTCTATCATCGCGTGGTATAAGTGGATCGAGGCCGTTCGGGGAAGGGAATTGAGCTTTCTGGAAGCTGCTGTGCGGTCTTCGGTGACGACCAAACCTGATCGATTCCAAAGATTGATGGGGAACGTGGGACGTGTACACGCTGCACGTATTGCAAGGACCGGACAAAGGGCGAACCTACCGATTCGGTGATGAACCGGCGGTTATCGGTCGCCATTCTGATCAAATCCAACTGACGGACAACACCGCCTCGCGCAGGCATTCGGAGATCAAACCGGATAACGGTACGTGGGTACTGCTGGATTTGAACAGCTCCAATGGTACGTACCTCAACGGTCAG